>CAIMNN010000114.1 GCA_903842845.1 uncultured Acidobacteriaceae bacterium
TCGTTGAAGATATCCCAGCTCGAGGTGCTGTAATCGTAGCTCGCCTCGTAGATGTAGTCGGCGAGGGCATCAGCAATATAAAGGTTCTCGCCGTAGTAATCGACTGCCACACCCAAGGGATAGGGGGAGGAGAAGAGCAGAACCGGCGCGGCCCAAGTGCTGCTACCAGTCCACTGCATCTCGTAGATGCCGCCTGAAAAATCGGCAATGTAGATGTTGTAGCCGCCGTCAACCGCAATGCCATACGGGTCAGAAAGCGGAGCGCCGCTGAAGATGGTGCTGTACGTCCAGCCGTCACCGTTCGGGGAAGCAAAGATGATCTCGCCAGTGTAATCATTGGCGATATAGAGATCATCGTATGCATCCACAGCTATGCCTGTAGGACCTTCAGTATCAACCGTGAAGAGCAGCGTCTCAGTGTATGAGCCGAATCCATTCGGCGTTTCTTCATAGACATTGCCCGTGTAGAAATCAGTGGCGAAGATATTGCCATGCTGATCGATCGCGATTCCGGCAGCATCAGCCTCTCCACCGAGCGTGAAGGGAAGGTCCTGCTGGAAGTTGGCAAAGGACGACGTCGAATCACCTGTGAAATTCGGGTGAAACTTCTGACGATAGCTGGAGTGTCCACCCGCAGTCGAGTTCGACTTGGGTGCAAACACCGACTTCGCGTTCTGTTTGTGCACAACCTGCTTATTCGTGTCGGGAATGTGCTGAGCGTTCTTGGCATACGCGGTGCTGGCGGTGAATCCCAACAGCACTGCCATAGTGAGAACCAGCGCCGTCAATAGGCTTGACGCTTTGACGTTCCTGGCCGTCTCCGATGATGTGTGAGCAAAGAATCTGTGGAACATGTTCTTAAGGCCTCCTACCGGACGATCCCGCTCGTGAACGGCGCGTGATCAGCACTCGGACAGTGAGTTGGGCTGCACCCCTGCTTAACTAGCATGAGTATGCAGCGTTGTTCGTTATCAGGGCTGTAGTTGCTCCAGCCCGCACAGCAACACAAGAAAACTCATTGCATACATTCACGCAAGTTCCTTCATCAGAAACCCCGTGAAGAACAGATGCAAACAAAGTTCGGCTTTGAGAAGACCAATGACTTCAGTACTTTCTCGCAGCCTAAATCTGTCACAGGAATCGTAAAGCCTAGAATGTAGGGGTTTCAAGCAAAAAATGATTAATTTCAAAGATTTCTCTCTTTGTAAGACTTTTAGACAAGTATTCAGTTTTTCATAACTTTAGCGTCGGAATGGTAATGACCTTCTTCTGCCTCATTCCGTGTTGTTTCGTGCAAATTATTCACAGTTTTTTGTGGATTTGCACAAAAAAGAAGAATAAATGGCGAATCTGGCGGAATTTAACCTGCATCCCGCCAGTCGAGGACAACTTTGCCCGAATTTCCACTGCGCATCACCTCAAAGCCCTTTTCGTACTCCCGCCAGTTGTACCGGTGGGTGATAACCGGGGTGATGTCGAGGCCGGACTCGAGCATGACGGTCATCTTGTACCAGGTCTCGTACATCTCACGGCCGTAGATTCCGTGAATTGTGTACTGGTTGAAGATGACCTTGGTCCAGTCGATGGACATTTCGCCTGGTGAAGGGATGCCGAGCATGGCGACCTTGCCGCCGTGACTGAGATTGTTGAGCATCTCGCGGAAGGCCTGCGGGTTGCCGCTCATCTCCAGGCCCACGTCAAAGCCCTCACTCATACCGAGCTGCTTCTGGACTTCAGCGAGGGATGTTTCGCGTGTGTTCACGGCCATGGTGACGCCGAGTTTGCGGGCGAGCTCCAGGCGGTGGGGGTTGATGTCGGTGATGACGACATAGCGCGCACCCGCATGTTTGGCTATCGCCGCAGCCATAATGCCGATGGGGCCTGCACCGGTGACAAGGACATCTTCGCCGAGAACCGGGAAGGTGAGCGCGGTGTGGACGGCGTTGCCAAAGGGGTCGAAGATTGCGGCGACCTCCTGATGAATGTCCGGGGCATGCCGCCAGACGTTGGTCATGGGCAGCGAGATGAGCTCGGCAAACGCGCCGGGGCGATTGACGCCAACGCCCTGCGTCGAAGCACAAAGATGGCGTCGACCGGCAAGGCAGTTGCGGCAGCGCCCGCAGACGACGTGCCCCTCGCCGCTGACGATGTCGCCGGGGTGGAAGTCGTTCACATTGGAGCCGACCTCGACGATCTCGCCGACAAACTCGTGGCCGATAGCCATGGGCACGGGGATGGTCTTCTGCGACCACTCATCCCAGTTGTAGATGTGCACATCAGTGCCGCAGATGCCGGCGTAGCGCGTGCGGATCAGCACGTCGTTGATGCCGATGGTTGGCTCGGGGATGTCTTCTATCCAAAGTCCCGGCTCCGCCTTGCTCTTCACCAATGCCTTCATCACGCACCTCCGGCCCACATTCAAATTAAGAACTCAAACGGAATCCATTCTAGGCGATTAGGCTTTAGGAGAGAACGCAATAACACTATTTGGCTATGCAGATTTGCTTGGGCATTCAACTGATAGTAACAATTGAACCGCAATATGACAGATGGGTAGTCAATTTGGGGGAGTTCGGAGATGAGTATATGAAAAAGACAGCTTTGCTGGTTTTAGGTTTGATTTTTTTTAGTTTAGGGGTCGCGAATGCGCAGAAGATCACCGGAGCGGGTGCCACATTTCCTTATCCCATTTACGACAAATGGTTTAAAGAGTACAGCGCCGCGCATACTGGAGTTGAGATCAACTACCAGTCCATCGGCTCCGGCGGCGGCATCCGCCAGGTCACCGAAGGCATAGTGGATTTTGGCGCAACCGACGGCCCGGCAACGGATGAGCAACTTGCTTCTTCTAAAATAAAGCTCATCCACATCCCCACAGTTCTTGGTGCGGTTGTGCCCATTTTCAATCTCCCCGGCATCTCTGAATTGCGATTCAGTAGTGACGTTCTGGCCGATATCTATCTCGGCAAGATCAAAAACTGGAATGACAGCCGCATTGCCGCTGAAAATCCGAATGTGAAGATGCCCGATAAAAAGATCCTTATTGTTCACCGCGCCGAGGGCAGTGGCACCAGTTACATCTTCACCGATTATCTGAGCAAAGTAAGCCGTGAGTGGTCGAATGGCCCCGGCAAAGGAACTTCAATTAGCTGGCCTACAGGCGTTGGCGGCAAAGGCAACGAGGGCGTTGCGGGGCTGGTTCGCCAGAACCCCGGCTCCATCGGCTACGTCGAATTGATCTATGCTGTGCAGAACAAGATCAGCTACGGCTCCGTCAAGAATGCCGCCGGCAACTGGGTGCGCGCTTCGATCGAGGGTGTGACCGAGGCGGCTGCGAGCATCAAGGAGATTCCCGATGACTACCGCGTCTCCATCACCAATGCGCCGGGCGCTAATGCCTACCCGATCTCCAGCTTCACCTGGCTGCTGGTTCCGCTCAAACACACTGATGCGGCCAAAGGCAAGGTCATCAAGGACCTCCTGAACTGGATCATTACCAAGGGCGAGAGCGAGGCATCTTCGCTCTCCTACGCACCGCTGCCAAAGAATGTTGCAGACAAGGTTCTCAAGACCGTTTATGCATTGCAGTAAGAGTCTAAGTGGAACTTCAAAAGGCCAGCCTTCGCGTTTGGTTTACCAGGCCATTGCGCACTCTTGTACGCGAAGGCTGTTGGACGTAGTAGGAATCGAATCCGCAGTCCGCGGTGCATACGTTCTCTTCACACAACAGCTCCAAAGAGCTTGCCAATACCAGCAGTAAGCGCCATGGCCATGCCACCCCAGAAGGTTACGCGGAGTGCGCCGGTCATCATGCTGGCTCCGCCCGCGCGGGCAGAGATTGCGCCAAGCAGTGCGAGCAGTGCGATTGAAGAGACGGAGACGATGGGGATCAATGCCGACTCAGTGGCTATGGATGCGACGATAACGGACATTGCTGCGCCGGCAGCGAAGCTGGCAGCAGAAGCGAGCGCGGCTTGAATGGGACGGGCGCGGGTGGAATCGGAGATTCCGAGTTCGTCGCGTGCATGCGCGCCCAAGGCGTCGTGAGCCATGAGCTGCTCGGCGACCTTTGCCGCAAGCTCGGGGTCGAGCCCTCGGTCGACGTAGATTGCAGCGAGCTCTTTGTGTTCGCCTTTATTGTCTGTCTTGAGTTCATTGCGTTCGAGCGTAAGCTCGGCGGCTTCGGAGTCGGCCTGCGAATGAACTGAGACATATTCGCCGGCGGCCATGGACATGGCACCAGCGACCAGGCCAGCGACGCCTGCAATCAGGATGCTCTGATGAGTTCCATGAGCAGCGGCAACACCGAGCACCAAGCTGGATGTTGAGAGGATGCCGTCGTTTGCTCCGAGCACGGATGCGCGAAGCCATCCGAAGCGTTGAATGTGGTGTCGCTCTGCGGGACCGAAATGCAATTTATCCACCTCTTCTATAAAGATAACTTTGGCGCTGAATTGGATTCAGTTATATCCATTTCATCCGCAGTAACCATACTTTCACTCCCTGAGTAAGGAGTGTGTATGCGAGCAGCGTAAGCAGAAGCACCGGCCAGTAGAGCGCGGGCAGTTGAGTGAGTCCAAGCGATGAAGCCAGCGGTGAATAAGGCAGCGCGGCACCGATTGCCATGATTGCCACGGTGGTCAGCGTGAGCGTCCAACTGGCGCGGCTTTGGAAGAAGGGAATTTTGTTGGTACGAATGATGTGAATGATGAGCGTCTGGGTCATGATGGATTCGACGAA
>CAIMNN010000115.1 GCA_903842845.1 uncultured Acidobacteriaceae bacterium
GGATCAAATAAAAGCAAAGACAAAAGCAAATGCGGATTCCTCACTGCGTTCGGAATGACAGTGCGTTGTGGGTGATGATATTGGGTGAAAAAGAACGGGCGCGGATGAATCCGCGCCCGTTGGCTTCATTAGAAATTTAACGTGAGGAGCGGCGCTCTTCGACGATGCTCAAGCGCTCACTGATGGGAGAGACCTGGCGCATGACTTCCAACTGGTTGTTGGCGCGGAGCGCTGCAAATTCAGAGCGCATTTCAGCGCGGAAGGCTTCCATGTTTTTCATCAAGGCATCATGTTGGATTTCCATTTGACGAGCCGTGGCATCCTGCTTAGCCTGAAGAGCCTTCAGGTCGGGGGCGACCAAATCCTGAATGACTTGACGCAAACCTGTAATAACGTCCGACATAGTTTGAGTATAACCTCAATCCAATTTCAAGTGGGAAAAATGAAACGGGCGCGGATGGATTCGCGCCCGTTGTAATTTTGGTATCCCCGGTCCCCAAAAGCGAGGGACCGGGGGCACCCGATGATTTTCTACTTACTTGGTGCCGCCGCCTACGCCGCCCTTCTCTTCGACTGCGGCCTGTGCTGCTGCGAGGCGTGCGGTGAGGAGACGGAAGGGTGAGCAGGAGACGTAGTTGAGGCCGGTGCGGTGGCAGAACTTGACCGACTCAGGATCGCCGCCGTGCTCGCCGCAGATGCCGACCTTGAGGTTGGCGCGGGTGGCGCGTCCCTTTTCGGTTGCCATCTTGACGAGTTGGCCTACACCACGCTGATCGATGGTGACGAAGGGATCGTTCTTGAAGATTCCCTCACGCAGATACGTGGGCAGGAAGTTGTTGATGTCGTCACGCGAGATGCCGTAGGTGGTTTGCGTGAGGTCGTTGGTGCCGTAGCTGAAGAACTCGGCTTCTTCGGCGATCTGATCGGCGGTCAAAGCTGCGCGGGGCAGTTCGATCATTGTTCCGACCATAAAGTCGACGGTAGAGCCCTTCTCTTCAAATACCTGCTTGGCGACAGAGCGGATGATTGCGGCCTGGTTCTTCATCTCTTCGACACTGCCGACGAGAGGAACCATGATCTCAGGGTGCGGGTCGCTGCCGGCCTTCTTGGCGATGATTGCTGCCTCAAAGATGGCGCGTGCCTGCATCTCAGTGATCTCAGGGAGCGTGATGCCGAGGCGGCAGCCACGAAGGCCGAGCATCGGGTTCTGCTCATGGAGCTCTTCAACGCGTGCGAGGAGCTTTTTGAGGGCCTTGAGCTTGGGAGTGCGAGACTTTTTGGCTTCAAGGGTTGCGATCTCGACGAGGAGTTCTTCGCGCTTGGGGAGGAACTCGTGGAGCGGCGGATCGATGAGGCGGATGGTGACGGGCAGAGAGCCCATGGTCTTGAAGAGGCCGGCGAAGTCAGCGCGCTGCATGGGGAGGAGCTTCTTGAGCGGTGCCTTGCGGTCCTTTTCGTTTTCGGCGAGGATCATGGCGCGCATGTGGTCGATGCGGTCTTCGGCGAAGAACATGTGCTCGGTGCGGCAGAGGCCGATGCCTTCAGCGCCGAACTGCATGGCCATTTTGGCGTCGCGAGGAATGTCAGCGTTGGCGCGGACACGGAGGCGACGATGGGGGTCGACCCAGCTCATGAACTTGACGAGCTCTGGATCATCGGGGCGTGGCTCAAGGGTCTTGAGCTTGTTGCCGATGACGCGGCCGGTGGTGCCGTCGAGGGAGAGCCAGTCGCCGTGGCGATAGGTCTTGCCCTTGACGCGGAGTTCCTTCTTGTGTTCGTCAACGACGCAATCACCTGCGCCGGCGACGCAGCACTTGCCCATGCCGCGGGTGACGACTGCGGCGTGGGAGGTCATGCCGCCACGCGAGGTGAGGATGCCGTTGGCAACTTCCATGCCGGCGATGTCTTCGGGCGTGGTTTCGCCGCGGACGAGGATGATGGAGGTCATCTTCTTGGAGGTGTGGGCCTTGACTGCGTCTTCAGCGGAGAAGACGATCTGGCCGACGCATGCGCCCGGTGAAGCAGGGAGGCCGGTGGCGAGGACGTCGACCTTGACGCCCTTTTCATCGAGGCGGGGGACGAGGAAGTCATAGAGCTGGTTGGGCTCAACGCGGAAGATTGCTTCTTCCTTGGTGATGAGCTTTTCTTCGACCATCTGGAGGGCGACGCGTACGGCGGCGATGCCGGTGCGCTTGCCGTTACGGGTCTGGAGCATGTAGAGCTTGCCATCCTGGATGGTGAACTCGAAGTCCTGCATGTCGCGGTAGTGGGTCTCGAGGCGCTTGGTGATGTCCTTGAGCTGGTTGTAGACGCCGGGGTTGGCACGCTCGAGCTCGCTGATGTGGAGCGGAGTGCGGACGCCGGAGACGACGTCTTCGCCCTGTGCGTTCATGAGGTACTCGCCGAAGAAGATGTTCTCGCCGGTTGCGGGATTGCGCGTGAAGCCGACGCCGGTGCCGGAGGTCTCACCGAGGTTGCCATAGACCATGGCCTGTACGTTGACGGCGGTGCCGATGAAGTCGTCGATGTGGTTGATGCGGCGATAGGTCTTGGCGCGGTCGTTGTTCCAGCTCTCAAAGACGGCGTTACGCGCGCCGCGAAGCTGCTCGATGGGGTCCTGCGGGAAGTCGTGCTTGGTTTCTTTCTTAACGAGCTTCTTGTACTCGACGATGATCTTTTGGAGATGGGCGGCGGTTAGGTCGTAATCCATCTTGATCTTTGCGGCCTTCTTGGCGGAGTCGAAGATGTGCTCGAAGTGCTTCTTCTCGATATTCAGGACGACGCTGCCGTACATCTGGATGAGGCGGCGGTAGGAATCGTATGCGAAACGCGGATTGCCGGTGAGCTTGGCGAGGGTTTCGACGGATTCGTCATTGAGGCCGAGGTTGAGGATGGTGTCCATCATGCC
>CAIMNN010000116.1 GCA_903842845.1 uncultured Acidobacteriaceae bacterium
CTTCCCCGCGCGCTTCATGCTCGCCGCCGCTATGAACCCATGTCCCTGCGGCTACTTCAACGACAAGTCGCGCCAGTGCATGTGTACGCCGCCGATGATCCAGCGCTACGTTGCAAAGATCTCCGGCCCGCTGCTAGACCGCATCGACATTCACATTGAAGTTCCCGCAGTTCAATACAAGGAGCTGCGCGGCACCGCCGCTGCTGAAGGCTCCGCGCAGATTCGCGCACGCGTTCTCGCCGCACGCAACCGCCAGCGCGAGCGCTTCAACAGCGCCAAGGAGAAGATCTACGCAAACGCGCAGATGTCCACGCGCCAGATTCGCACTTACTGCGAACTCGGTGCCGACGCCGAACGCCTCCTCGAGCGCGCCATGATCCAGCAAGGCATGAGCGCCCGCGCCCACGACCGCATCCTCAAGGTCGCACGCACCATCGCCGACCTCGAAGCCGTCGACGCCATCCAGGTCCCCCACCTCGCCGAGGCAATCCAGTACCGAACCCTCGACCGCAGCTACTGGTCGTGATTTTTTCTCCGAAGCACTGAACCACCTCACGAAAAAATTCGTATAGTGAACATATGCGTCTCTTAAAGCGTGCGCTTCTCGCCTGTGCGATCCTTCTCTTCCTCTGGCTCGCCCTAACATCGCTCATCGGCATCTACGCCGTTGAAGGCGCGCTGCACACGCAGCGCATTCCCATCACTGACGACGACACAGCACGCGCCAACAAGATTGCCATAGAATCATCCGCCATGCTCTCCAACGCGTCCATCACCTCGCGCGACGGCCTTCGCCTCGACGCATGGCTCATCAAGCCCACACACCCCAACGGCCGCGCTGTCATTCTTCTTCACGGTCAGGGCGACAACCGCATGGGCGTGCTCGGCTACGCACAGCTCCTCATCGAGAACGGCTACACCACTCTCCTCCCCGATGCACGCGCCCACGGAACCAGTGATGGCACGCTCACCACATATGGCATTAAAGAGTCCGACGACATCCGCCGCTGGTTCGAATTTCTCCGCGCTGATTCATCCACGCAATGCATCGACGGCCTCGGCAACTCCATGGGTGCCGGTCTCATTCTTGAATCGCTCCGCGCCGAGCCCGGCTTCTGCACCGTCATCGCCGAGTCGCCCTTCTCCTCATTCCGTGAAGCCTCTTACGATCGTTTGGGCCAGCAACTCGGTCTCACTGACCGCGTCGGCCGCACGCTCATGCGTCCCGCCGTCGAGGTCGGCGCTATTTACGGCCGCCTCCGCTACGGCGTCGATCTCACTCAGGCCTCGCCTATCGAATCCGCAGCACACTCCGCCGTCCCCGTATTTCTAATCCACGGCCTCGCCGATTCAAACCTTCCGTATCGTCACTCCGAGCTCATCCGCTCTGCCATGCAGCTCAACCACCACACCCCGGAACTTTGGGAGCCACCCAACACCGAGCACTGCGGCGCATTTTCAACCGAACCCGCTGAATACCGCACCCGCGTCCTCTCATGGCTCGCCGCCCGCAACGCACCCCCCGCCCCTTAGCCCCATCCTTATATATGGATGGCTCACCTTCTGGTGGCCTGAACAGTAAGGACTCAGATTGAACATCTTTTGAGGCACTTTGCGTCTTACATATGTATCATATTGACCACATTTACGTCTTCTGGATATCCAATTAATCCATTTAATTTCAATTGATTACAGTAACTAACCTCATATTGTTATCAGACTATAAAAATTCTTCTATTCACTTAAAAAAAATGTTGACCCGCGCCCCCGCGAGGTATAGCTTAGAAAATGTCACTGGGTCTTAGCGGTAGGACTCCCACAAAGAGCTGATTCTACGCATAATTCTAGCTAAATCAGTATCTTGCATCAGCGAAGTCGCCCTGGATCGTGACAAAGTGCCTAAATAGAACAAGCCTCCAGCAGGCCCAATCCGGCACAACCGGGACGGATTTCCACCCCACATCTGTTCCAAATCGTGCAAATATGCGCGAAGATTTCTGAACTGGGCGCAGGCTTCGTGCGTCTAATAAAGGAGAGCGTCTCCCGTCCACCTGAGCAGGTATGCTGGACTGGAAATCGCGCCTCCGGGGCCAATTTAACTGACTCACCGCACCTCCGGTGCCAGGTAGTATCGGCGGGCGGGCAACACCAAGGAGAAATTTGACATGCGTTCTGATTTGATTTTTGGGGCACTCTCTCATGTGTCCAACCGCTACCAGCTCTGTCAGCTGGCAAGTAAAGCTACGCGTAAACTGCACAAGCCAAACACACGCCTGCAGGATACGACCAACGAAGTGCTCGTCCGCTTCCGTCACGACAACCCCAGTGGCTCTGCCCTCGTGCAGAATGTCCCTGTGGCTCCGCTCGTGCAGCGTCGCGCAGCATAACTTCACCCTTCGGCCGGGTGAATCAGTACATTCCATCTTTTCGAATCTGGCTTGATAACCAAAACGATTAGCCCGGCCTTCACACTTTTTCAGTCCTTTGATGTAACATAAAAATTGAATCCTGAACAAAACAACTCCCCTCACCCAAAAGAGATGACCCGCGTTCAATTTCCGGCGCTCTCCATCCTCAGCAGAAATCCCTTCCAATTCACATCCTTCCGTTACAGGTGAACATGACAATCTCCGAGTTAAAAGAAAAAAACATAACTGAGCTGAGCAAGATCGCTCGCTCCCTTGAGATCCCCGGCACCAGCGGCCTCCGCAAGCAGGACCTCATCTTCAAAATTCTCCAGGCGCAAAGCGAGAAGGAAGGCAACATCTACGCCGAAGGCGTTCTGGAAATTCTTCCCGACGGTTACGGCTTCCTCCGCTCTCCTGATTACAACTATCTTCCCGGCCCCGACGACATCTACGTCTCTCCATCGCAAATCCGCAAGTTCGACCTCAAGACCGGCGACAGCATCAGCGGCAACGTCCGCCCGCCGCACGAAGGCGAAAAATATTTCGCACTCGTCAAGATAGAGGCCATCAACTTCGAGTCGCCTGAAGAAACCCGCAACAAAATTCTCTTCGACAATCTCACGCCACTCTATCCCGAGGAGCGCATCAAGATGGAGACAGTCCGCGAGGCCGTCAGCGGCCGCGTCATGGACCTCGTCACTCCCGTCGGCAAAGGCCAGCGCGGTCTCATCGTTGCTCCACCACGCACCGGCAAGACGATGCTCCTCCAGGCCATCGCCAACTCCGTCACCGCTAATCATCCCGAGGTAGTCCTCATCGTCCTCCTCATCGACGAGCGCCCGGAAGAAGTCACCGACATGCAGCGCAGCGTAAAGGGCGAGGTCATCAGCTCCACATTCGACGAGCCCGCAGCGCGCCACGTACAGGTCGCCGAGATGGTTATCGAGAAAGCCAAGCGCCTCGTCGAGCACAAGCGCGACGTCGTGATCCTGCTCGACTCCATCACGCGCCTCGCCCGCGCTTACAACACCGTCGTGCCCCCCAGCGGCAAGATCCTCTCCGGCGGCGTCGACTCCAACGCCCTGCACAAGCCCAAGCGCTTCTTCGGCGC
>CAIMNN010000117.1 GCA_903842845.1 uncultured Acidobacteriaceae bacterium
CACAAATCAAGTCGGAATCAACACTCTTAGTAATATCGATGAACTGATTAAACAGTATCCAGCATGTAGTATTACATACACTAAATCTCCTGAAGTTAAGACATAAGTATGAGCCTACTACCTAATCATTCGCTTTTTACTGAAATGCGAGTGACGTTCAGCTGCCGTCGGAGGGAGCACGGGCCTTCAGGCCCCTGAAAGCTGGCTTCAAAATAAGAAGTGGCTTTAGCCACGGGCCTTTCGTTTATGCAGAAAATTAATTCCATTTGCGTCACAATGGATTTGAAAAGCTGATGCTCCGCATCAAGACAATCTCTCACTTCTCTGTGCCTAAGCCCTGGTCACTGTTTTCAATATTTTGCACGTGGAAGGCTGAAAAGGTGAATAATCCAAAAATCAACTGTGAGACTGTGAAAGCTAACCTAACTGATAGATAAAATTCAAGTTGCAAAAATCCAACAATTCATCATCACAGCCACTGTGTAACTGTGCAACTGTGACAACTGCCGCAAACCCTTCATTCCATTCACACTGCCGCAAGCGGGAAGCCGAGGCGCTTCCACTCGTCGTAGCCGCCGCGGAGTGGGCGGACGCGGTCGATGCCCTGCTTTTGGAGTTTGAGGGCGATCTGCGCGGCTGCGGCTTCGTTGGGGCAACTGCAAAAGAGGATGATGTCGCGGTCGAGCGGGATGTCGCTGGAGTGTGAGGCGATGTGGTTGGGTGCGAGGAGGTGCGCGCCGGGGAGGGTGAAGGCGTCGTCGATGCGCTCGCTGGGGTTGCGGAGGTCGACGATGTAGACCTCTTCGCCGGCGTCGAGCATTTGTTTTAGTTCGAGTGGGTCAAGGCGTGCGGCGGCGAGTGCGCGCAACTGGCGATGGCGGCGATAGATGCGGAAGGCGAGGAAGGCGACGATGCCGGCGATGAGCAGGAGGCCGGAGTAGTGGCCGACCCAATCGAAGAGGTGTGGATCTTTTTGGAGGAGCTTGCCGAAGAGACGTCCGCCGAAGAGGAAAGTGGAGAGCCATATGGCGGAGCCGAGTGCGTCATAGATGATGAAGCGGGTGAAGCTCATGCGGCGCTGACCGGCGATGGGCGCGGCGAGCGAGGAGAGGCCGGGGATGAACTTGGCGTAGAGAAAGACGAGCGAGGCGCGGCGGCCGACGGAGCCTTCGGAGGTGCGGATGCAATTTGCGGGCTGCATGGTGATCTTGCAGAGTAAGCGGAGAACCTTGCCGCCGTAGTGACGGCCGATGAAGAACCAGGAGACGTCAGCGCAGAGGCAGGCGGCGAGGGCGAAGAGGAAGGTGAGGCCGAGGTTCATGTCGCCGTCAGCAGAGAGCGCGCCGGCGGCGAGGAGGGCTGGAGTGACGGGGATGGGAACGCCGATGAAACAGACAAAGACCCAGCCAAAGATGAGCCAGTAGCCGTGGAGGAGAATCAGATGTGTGGGCAGTTCCATGGCGTTGGCTCCGAAAAAACTATTGATATTAGATTAGATGCGCCGGAGCAGGATTTGTTGCAAGGGGGTAGAGCGGAGCTAGTTAGTTGGAAGCGCCGGTGGAGTTGGCGGGGGCAGTTTGCGCGGCTTCAGTGCCATTGGTGCCGAAGTAGTTGCGGTCCCAGAGGCCTTTGTAGAAGAGGCCGGTTAGTTCGGCGGCGCGTGGTCCGAAGGTTGCGCGTCCGCCTTCGAGAAAGAAGACGGTGACGAGCGAGCCCTGGGGCGTGTCAGAGTATGAAGCGAACCAGCCGTAACGTGTGCCGGAGTTGGAGCAAGTTCCGGTCTTGCCGAAGACGGGGAGGGCCTGGAAGTTGTCGCGGAGGTGGCGCGCGGTGCCGTACTCGACTGCGCCGGCCATGCCGTCCTGAAGCTCGGGGGCGAAGCGGGAGATGTTGAGCGTGCGCTTGACCATGGGCGCGAAGCTGGCGATGTCGTCGGCAGTAGTGGGGTGCTGGAGGTAGTAGAGGGTTCCGCCATTGGCGAGTGCGGAGACGAAAGCGCCGAGTTGGAGTGGGGTCATGTTGACGCCCTGACCGTAGCTGCACATTTTGCCGACGCCGCCTTCAGATTCACTGAGGGGACGGTCGGGATAGGTGCCGAGTTGCTCGCCGGGGATGTTGTAGCCGGCAAGCTCGCCGAGACCGAACTGCATGGCGTAGTGGCGGACACGCTCAAAGCCGAGCTGGCGACCAATCTCTTCAAAGTAAAGATTGTTGGACTTTGCCAGCGCGTCGGTCATGTTCATGCGGAAGCCGGGGAGCTTGACCGGAGTGTCGCTGGTGACGAGGCCTTCAGCAAGAGCAGAGAGCGCAACGGTGAGCTTGATGGTGGAGCAGGGCTCAGCTCCGGGTGAGAGGGCGAGTTTCTGATTGACCATGGCGAGGATGCGGCCGTTGGCGGGATTGATGACGACGGCGGTGCCGTTCATCTCACCGAGCGCTTCAAGGGCAGCGGCGCGGACGATGGGGTCTTCGCCGGTGGTGATGTCTTGCGCGGCCTGGTCAGTGGTGGCAAAGGAGCTGGTGGTGAAGCGCTCGTAGTAGTGATGGCGGCGGCGCGTGTAATTGGCCGGACGAACCTGAGCTTTGGCGGCGGCGTGGGGATGCGCGGTTGTAGTGGTGCTGCGGGCGCGGCCATTGGCTGTGGAAGCATGAGAGCGGGCGGCGGAGGAGGAGCGATGAGTTCTAGCGGCGTGATGACGCACAGGTTGGGTCTTCTGCGGAGGCGCGTCGGCATAGGCGTTCACTGCCGCGAGTGCGAGCGATGCTGCCAGTGCCAGTGTGACGAAACCTCTCATCGGTAAGACTCCCTTGATACTTGTTAACCCGCTATTTTGTTCATCGACTCGGTAATAGAGACAAAGAGCCGGTGGTCATTTGCTTTTTCTTACAAACAACTAAACGTCATACAAATGTCTGAATCCGGTGCAGTTAATACATCATACAGGTTCTGGTGGAGTCAAGCGCAAAGCCGGGGGTCAGGGGGTTTGGCGCGGACGCCGCATGTAGGCCGGTTTGTCGAGGTCTTCTTCGTCAATTCCTGTGTGGTCATTGAACAGGTCCGGGGTCTGGTTGAAGGAGCGGCCGGTGCGTGCGGCGTTGTTGTACTCGGCCTGCTGGCGCAGGAAGGCTGGGTCCTCGCCCATCTCGGCAAAGCGGGGACGGGTGACGACGGGATACTGCTCGGGGAGTAGTTCCTGAACTTGATCCGGTACTGGAGCCTCTTGAATCTGAGGAGAGTACTGTGCCTGGTAGCGCGGGGCGGGCTGCTCGGTGTAACGCTGGGGCGCGCCGTATGCATCGTCTTCGTGCACCAGCTCAAAGCTGGGCGCGTTTGGCTCGTGCTGTGAGTTGTTGTGCGGGGCGTGACCCTGTTCCGGTGGTGGTTGATAGGCAGGCTCTTCCTGCGCGTAGATCTGTTCCACCGATTGGGCTTCAGATTGGTTGACGCGATTGGCGGGCGGCTCGTAGTAGTTGGGCTCGTCAAATGCGGGGGTGATGACGGGATTGAATGGAGCGGGCTGCTGTTGCGGCGTGCGGAGTTCGTCGCTGAGAAAGCGCGGGGCTGGGGGCTCTGCCTGCTCGGGCTGGGTCCATGATTGAGGGGAGACAACAGGGACCGAGGTGATGGGAATCTCCTGCTCGGAGTAGACATGCTGATTGAGCAGGCGTGCGCGGCGGTCGTGCGCGATGTTGCCGAAGCCGGTGGCGATGACGGTGATCTTGATGGCGTCGCCCATGCGGTCGTCCTTGACCGCGCCGAAGAGAATGTTGGCTTCGTCGTGGACGCAATCCTGAATAAGGCTCATGGCGGCCTGGACTTCGGCGGCCTTCATTTCAGAGGAGCCGGTGATGTTGACGAGCAGAGCGCGCGCGCCCTGGATGGAGCCGGCCTCGATGAGCGGCGAGTTGATGGCGGCCTTGGCGGCTTCAATGGCTCGGTTGTCTCCGCGGTAAGCGGCGGTGCCCATGACGGCCTGGCCCATGCCGGCCATGGTCATGCGTACGTCGGCGAAGTCGCGGTTGATGTAACCGGAGACGGTGATGATGTCAGAGATTCCCTGCACGGCCTGGCGGAGAACATCGTCGGCGATGCGGCAGCACTCGAAGAAGCCCATGTCTTGCGCGTAGGCGAGAAGTTTTTCGTTGGGGATGACGATGAGTGTGTCGACGCTGTTGATGAGCTCGGCCATTCCCTGCTCGGCCTGAAGCTGGCGGCGCTTGCCTTCGAATGCGAAGGGGCGGGTGACGACGGCGACGGTGAGGATGCCGAGTTCACTGGCGAGCGAGGCGATGACGGGGGATGCGCCTGTTCCGGTGCCGCCGCCCATTCCGGCGGTGACGAAGACCATGTCAGCGCCTTCGAGGGCTTCGATAATCTTGGAGGAGTCTTCGAGCGCAGCGTTGCGGCCGATATCGGGGTTTGCGCCGGCGCCGAGGCCGGAGGTGAGGCGACCACCGAGCTGAAGTTTAATGGGGGCGCGCGATGTGTTGAGTGCCTGAAGGTCGGTGTTGGCGGCGATGAACTCAACCCCGGCAAGATCGGCGTCAATCATGCGCTCTACGGCGTTGCAACCACCGCCGCCGACGCCGATGACCTTGATATTAGCGGTGCGATGGAATTGCACCTGCTCCTGCATGGGGTTTGCTCCGTTCTCATCGGAGTGAATCATTCTGCCTCCTGACTGCCTTGAATTTTTTGAAGCCAAGGCAGCGGTGATTTAATCCCAGGGCCCTTAGTAACCAGCCGCGAAAAGCAGCCTGAGCTTGGAGCCGAGGCCTTGCTGCGCGGGAACCAATGTGGTGCGGGTGCGGTGTACGTAGAGCAACATTCCGACAGCGGTGGCAAAAGCTGGGGTGGCCAACGCGGGCGGCGTCTGACTTGACGACAAACGAACTGGATTGCCGGTGCGCGTTTGAACGCGAAGCTGGCTTTCGGCGATGTCGTGCAGGCCGGGAAGCATTGCGCCGCCGCCGGTGAGAACGCAGCCTGCGCCGAGCGCCTCAAGAACGCCGCCGGCACGCAGACTCTCACGTACATAGTAGAAGAGCTGTTCGGCGCGTGGCTCGAGAATTTCAGCGAGACGGCGCATGGGGAGCTTGACCGGGCCGCTGGGATGGAGAATTTCAACTTCTGCTTCCTGCGGAACGGCGGTGACAACAGCGTGGCCGTACTGACACTTCAACTCTTCGGCCTGCTGGACGGGAATCTGGAAGCCCTGCGCGAGGTCGTTGGTGAAGTGCTGACCACCTATGGGGATACAGCTGGAGTGCACGACTGAACTTTCAAAGAAGACGACGAGGTCAGTGGAGTGCGCGCCGATATTGAGCAGGCAGACGCCGAGTTCACGCTCGTCGGCAGTGAGGGTTGATTCCGCGGCGGCGATGGATTCGAGAACGGTGTCAATGACCTCAAGGCCGGCGCGGTTGGCGCAAGTAACGGTACTTTGGAGAGCGCTGCCGGAGCATGTGGCGATGTGGAGGTCAACTTCCAGGCGCGCACCGATCATTCCGACGGGATCGAAGATGCCGGGCTGGTCGTCGAGGATGTACTCGCGCGGGAGGAGGTGGAGGAACTCACGGTCGGCGGGGCGCTCGATGGATTTGGCGCGGTCGAGGACGGCGTTGACGTCGTTGGGAGTGATCTCGCGCATGCGGCTGCCGAGGTCAATGCCGCCGCTGACGTTGAGGCCGCGGACGTGCGGACCACCGACGCCGATGATGCACTCGTCAATGTTGGAGCGGCTGACGCGTTCGGCGAGTTCGCATGCAGCCTTGACGACTTTGGCTGCGGGAGCGAGCTCGGCGATGAGGCCTTTCTTCATGCCGGCGGAGGCGACGATGCCGTGGCCGCGGTAGCGCAATGCGCCCTCCTGCACCTCGGCGACGAGCATGCGCGTGAAGGCGCTGCCGATGTCGAGTACCGCGATCATGTTGTCTTGCCGTTGTGCCATTTGCTTATTGTCCTGTTGCCGGTCCTGCGTGGTTTGCCGGTTTTGCCGCGGTCTTTTTCACTGCCGGCTTTTGTTTGACGTTCGACTTTTTGTTTTTGCCGCTGGTGTTCTTCTTTGCGGTTTTGGTTGCGGGCTTGCGGGATTTATCTGCTGATGCGTTTTTCTTTTGTGGTGCGTCTTTGGTCGCAGATGCTTTGGGGGCCGGAGCTGATGATGCGATGTCGGTGTGCTTGGCTGCTGAGGGCTTGCCCGTATTTGGTTTTGCTGCGCTGTTGCCTGCATCGGCAATAGCTGGCGAAGGCTTTTGCTTGTCGGCAGTCTTTGTATCAGCGACGGCGGGTTGCGGCGTCGGTGCGGCCTGAGCGCTCACTTCAGGCTTGGGTGCGTCTGTTGTGTGGGGCGAATCTTTGGCTGGGCTGAGGACGACCTGCTGCTCGTAGCGGAGGTCGACGGCGGCGAGGCGCGGCATTTGCTGACGCCACTCGGCGATGTGCTGCTCGTAGGTCTGGAAGCGGGCGAGGAAGTTGTCGGAGCCGAAGTGGGCGAGGACGTCACCGCCGGGCTCGGGCATGAGGACGCGCGCGTCGCTGGGGTCGCGCAGGTCTATTTCAGAGATCTGCGCGGAGTATTTTGTGGGGCCGGAGTCGAGCTGCTGGATGAGGCGCTGATAGACGGCCATGCGGCGGCGGCGCTCGGTTAGCGGGTCGCGGGAGTCGATGCCGGTGACTACAGGGAAGCTGTAGTGATGCTGAGCCATGAGGGCAGCGGGCATTTTGAGCAGGACGCCGTCGGCGTCGACGAGGGCAACGCGCGGGTCGTCAGGCGTTTGGCGCACGAAGGCGATGGGCGTGCGCTCGGTGACGTTGACGCGGAGCTGGTTGGGGAGGACGCGCATGACGGTGGCGTTCTGAATCCATGAGACCTGCTCGAGATTTTTGCGGCGCTCGGAGATGGGAATGGTGAAGAGGTTTTTACCCATGTCCTGCTGGAAGACGGGGAGAAGCTCGTCGCGGCTTAGCTCGCTTGCACCAGTGAGTTGGACGTTGGAGGAGGCGGCGAGGACGAAGTTGGGATCGTTGAGGATGTGGCGGCGCAGGAAGAAGCCCGCGACGGTGAGCAGGATGAGAGCGAGTGCGGAGGCGGAGAGGAGAACGTTGCGGCCGGTTTTAGTGCGCGGACGCCACCAGGCAGCGCGGCGGGGACGGAAGTCGTCGTCGTCCTGCTCGTCGAGCGTGATGGGTTCGGGAGTGAAGGCGGGGTCGAGGTTCTCGGTCGTTCTGCGCGCGAAGCCTAGACGCGGCCTGGGCGCAGACACGAGTGCGCTTTCGGGCTGGGCGGAGTAGTCGCCGGGCCTGGAGCGCGAGTCTTCGGAGGGAGCGAGTTCCTCCCAGAGAAGCGTGCGATTTTTGTAACTACTAATTGGTTTCACGCCTGAGCAAGGTCGTGAGATTCGCCAGAGTTAACTATAACGGCGGGATGGAATGTTAGTACGCGGCGAATTAAAGCCGGAACCTTCGGGGTTAATAGAGGGGCATGCGGGCAATGCGTGGCCGCGCGGGCATGCATTGGCCCGGCCATGTTGTAGTGACGTGGTCATTACGTTGTGTCATACTTGGATGGATGGAGGTCTCGATGCCCACGGCACAAAAGACAAAAGGCGCCACCACGCCGCGTTCCACCTTGAACATCCGCATCCTGCGCCATGAGCGCAGTTTGATAGACCGTGCCGCTGAGGCAAAGGGTAAAAATCGCACGGATTTTATCCTCGATGCTGCCCGTCAGGCCGCTGAGGATGCTCTGCTCGACCGCACATTGCTCTCGGCCGATTCAAAAGCGTACGCGGAGTTTTTGGCGCGGCTCTCTGCCCCGCCGCGGCCGAACAAACGGCTGCTTGAAACAATGCGCACGCCTGCACCATGGGATAAGAAATGAAGCTCTCAGCGCCGGGGCTGTTGGCGGTGCACCACCAGGTTGACGGGTTTGATTGCGGCGTGGCCTCGCTCAATGAATGGTTGAAACGGCGCGCCTTGGCAAACCAGGCAAGCGGCGCCTCGCGGACATTTGTGGTTTGCGAGGGCGTGCGCGTAGCCGGGTATTACGCGCTGGCATCGGGCGCTGTGAGTATGAATGTGGCGACTGGGAAGTTGCGGCGCAATATGCCTGAGCCTGTGCCGGTTGTGGTGTTGGGCCGATTGGCAATCGACAAACAATTCCATGGGCTGGGAATTGGCCGCGGGCTTTTTCAGGATGCCGCGCGCCGTGTTGTCCAGGCTGCGGATGTAATAGGCGTACGCGGGCTGCTGGTGCATGCACTGTCAGAGGATGCGAGAGATTTTTATTTGAAGCTTGGCTTTGACCCGTCACCGCTTGAACCAATGACGTTGATGATTACGCTGGCTGACCTGCGGGCGGCAATAGTAAAGCTCTAAGACTTCATGCCAGTTCGATTATTTGTTTACTCTTGATTGCTTGAAACTTGCAATATTTTCCAGCACCAACGGCCCAAGTTGACTGACGCTGCCAGCGCCGAGCGTGAGTATCAGGTCGCCTTCATGGGCAAGCGCGGTGATGGCGGCAATGGCTGCTTGAAAATCTACGACGACTCCGATGTGAGTGGGCGTCGTATGCGGCGCAGCTTCAATGCGTTCCGCTAACAGCTCCGCAGTCACGCCGGGGATGGGCGTCTCGCTGGCGGCGTA
>CAIMNN010000118.1 GCA_903842845.1 uncultured Acidobacteriaceae bacterium
AGTGAGCTTCCAGTTGCGCGCGGCAGGTGCAAGTGGCTCCATCGGTTGAGGATTATCGTTCTGCATGGACAAAGTTAGATTACGCTATCGGCGCATTGTGGGCGAGCAGCAAGGCTGATGGTGCGACGCTCAGATATACTGGAGTCACTCGCCTGTTTGTGAAAGCCCGGCCCCACGCGGGAACTAGATTGTTCCGCTGTGCGTACAAAGAGGGAGAGCTGAAAAATCCGGCTGAGCAGAGCCCTGAGAATTGAGCTTTTGAGACTTAACCGCTGCTTTGACCGTCAAGTTAACTGGCACCCCACAGCCTCACAAAACGTGGAATCACGTGGAGATGTGCAACATGCAATCTGAGAGCCTTATTGTGTTTAAGCCTAAGCAAGAGAAACCCCAAGTACTGCGCGCCGTGGCCGTTAGCATGCTCGGCTTGCTGCTGATTCTGCCACAGGGCGGCTTTGCCCAGCAGGCAACCAGCGCCCAGCAGACACCGAACAAGTCCGCATCGGACCTGCCGCAGGAGCCGACTCCGACCGCGACCCAGCCGCTGGACCTGCGCGCCACCAAACGCGATTTCAGCAAGCCCTATGGCTCGTGGTTCGGCAATCCGCTGCACATCTACTCGCCCACTCATGTGGACAAGGCCAGCTTCAGCAATTCGCCGCGGCTTGGCAGCATGGTCAAGGACGGCAAGATTTATCTCAGCCTTTCTGACGCTCTCGCGCTCGCGCTTGAGAACAACTACGATATCGCTGTCTCGCGCTATTACATGGACCTCGCCGACCTCGACATTCTGCGCGCAAAGGCTGGCAGCTCGTTGCTCGGCTCCGGCGCAACCGTCAACGAATCGACGCAGGGCGGATACACTTCCACTTCAGGCGTGGGCGGTGGCCCTGGCGGAGCAACCGGCGGCTCGGCGGCTGGTACAGGCGGCTTGACCATCACCGCATCCGGCGCAGGCCCGCAACCTGCTCAGACCGACCCGGTGCTGACTGGCACTATTACCTTCGACCGCCAGCATGCACCGTCGACGAGCTTCTTCTCAGGCGGCAGCAGCACCACGAACACTTATAACTTCACACTGACGCAGGGCTTTGTCACTGGTACGAACTTTCAGTTTGCCTTTGACAACACCTATTCTGCTACAAGCAACGGCACATCGCTCTACTCGCCTCAGATCAACTCGAACTTCAAAGCGACCGTTACCCAGCACCTGTTGCAAGGCGCTGGCATCTGGGTCAACAGGCGTTATGTATACCAGGCGCAGAACAACCGCCGCATCACCGACTCGACCTTCCGCCAACAGATCATGTACACAATGAACCAGGTGGAGAACATCTACTGGGGTCTCGTGAACTCCTACGAGGATGTGCAGGCAAAGGAACGCGCACTGGAGCAGAGCAGCAAGCTCGCATCCGACAATCGCAAGCAACTTGAAGTTGGTTCCATGGCGCCACTAGACGTGGTGAATGCAGATTCGACTGTTGCCACGGACAAACAGGCGCTTATCAGCTCTCAGAGCACGCTGAACTACCAGCAGCAGATTCTCAAGCAGGCGATTGCACGCAACCTCAATGACCCGTCGCTGATCGCAGCGGCCATCATTCCCACCGACCGTGTAAGCATCGAAGAGATTCCTGAAGAAAAGCAGTCGGTCGACGAACTTGCGCAAAAGGCATTCGCCACCAGCCCGGTTATCGAGCAGGCAACGCTGACGCTCAAGAACGACGAGATATCGCTCAAAGGCGCGAAGAACGGTCTTCTGCCGACGCTTGATGTGTATGGCTATCTTGGCGGACAGGGAACTGCCGGCAGTGAGAATAAGAACCTCAACTGCTCGTTCTATGGCGGCACCTGCCCGACGATTCCGTCAACAGGTTATGGCACGGCAGTTGGTAATGCTTTCAACAACTCCGCTCCCGACAAGGGCATCGGCTTCAATGTAACGATTCCGATTCGCAATCGTCAGGCGCAGGCATTGCAGGCGCAGGCGCTCATCGAATACCGCCAGGCCGAGCTCAAACTCGAACAGTTGTACACGCAGATTCGCATCAGCGTGGTGAACGCGCAATTCGCGCTCACCAATGACCGTGCGCAGGTGATGGCCGCAACAGCGGCGCGCGACTTCAATCAGCAAAGTTACGACTCTGAAGTGAAGAAGCTGAAGCTGGGCGCATCGACAACCGCAAGCGTGTTGCAGCAGGAACGCAATCTTGCCAGTGCTCAGAACGCGTTGTTGCAGGCGCAGGCGACTTACGCCAAGGACCGCGCGGGGCTCTATCAGATCCTCGGTGAGACGCTGGACAAATACGGCATCAACCTCGTCGATTCAGCCGCAGGCGTCGTGAACGCCAACCCCATCATCCCCGGCGTGCAGACCACACCACAGCAAAAGTAACGAGCGAACAGCTCAAGCAAAAAGGTCCGGAGAAATCCGGACCTTTTATTTTTTTGCAGAGATGTTTGTGAGTTAGCGCTCTGCGAGCTGGTCCAACAGGTCAAAGAACTCAGGAAAGCTGATGGCAGCAACCTCTGCGCCTTCGATGAGCGTATCGCCGCTGGCGCGCAACGCAGCAACGCTGAAGGCCATTGCGATGCGGTGGTCGTGCCCAGAGTCTATGGTCGCGCCGTGTAGCTGCTGATTGCCCGGCACGTCGAGCCCGTCTTCAAACTCGGTGACCTCTGCGCCCATGGCGCGGAGATTTTTTGCGACGAGGGCGATGCGGTCTGATTCCTTGACGCGCAACTCTTTGGCATCTCTGATGCGTATGCCGCCTGAGGTGTAAGGCGCAATTGCGGCCAACACGGGGAGTTCGTCAATGAGCTGAGCGGCAAGCGCACCGTTGATCTCAACACTCCCGAGGCCGGCGGCGGGCGCTGTGAGCTGCACCGTGCCGATGAGCTCGGAGTTTTTCTCGTCCAGGTGAAGGACGCTGAGCTTAGCGCCGAGCATACCCAGAACATCGAGCAGCGTTGCGCGCGTCGGATTAAGTCCGAGCGAGTCGATGATCAGCGACGCTCCGGGGAAGATCGCCGCAGCGGCCAGGAAAAATGCAGCGCTCGAGATGTCACCCGGGACTTCAGCCTCGATTGCGCGCAGCGTCTGCGGCCCGCTGATGGTGATGGAGTCCTTGCCGCGCGTGAGCTCCGCGCCGAATGCGCGCAACGCAAGCTCGCTGTGGTCGCGCGTGCGTATCGCCTCGCGCACTGTCGTCGCCCCTTCGGTCTGCAATCCAGCCAGCAACACGCACGTCTTGACCTGCGCGCTTGGCACGGGCGTAGTGAAGTCAATCGCACGCAAGCGGCTGCCGTGGATGGTGAGCGGTGCGTGGCCTTCAGTGAGTGTGAGGCGCGCGCCCATCTCTTCCAATGGTTTTTGAATGCGGCCCATAGGGCGCCTTGAGAGCGATGCATCGCCGATGAGCGTGAACTCGCCCTCCTGCGCCGCAAGCAGGCCGCTCAACATGCGCATCGTCGATCCAGAGTTGCCGCAATCTAAATTCTCAGTGGTGGGTGTGACGCGGCCGCCGACACCGGTCACTTCAATCGCACCCGGCCCAAGCTTCGTAACCTTCGCCCCTAGCTGCTGCATGCAGCTCAATGTTGACGCACAATCCGCGCCAGTGGAGAAGTTCGAGAAACGCGAACTCCCCTCAGCGAATGCGCCCAACATGGCGTAGCGGTGGCTGATGGACTTGTCGCCGGGAAGGCGAAGCGAGCCGGAGATGTTTTTAGCTGGGCGTATGAGGCGCTGCTGAGATTGAGAGGACAAGCTGGCTCCGATATTTTTTCTTCTATTTAGTTTATCGAAGTCTGCTGAGGAGCTACTCCGCGCCCAGCTCACGCACAATCGCAACTGACGCCGAAGCTCCCATACGATTCGCGCCCGCTTCCAGCATCTCCTTCACATTAGCAAGAGTGCGGATTCCGCCTGAAGCTTTCACGCCGCAGCGTGCGCCGGCCACTCCGCGTAGCAGGGCCACGTCGGCAGCAGTCGCGCCGCCGGTTGAAAATCCTGTCGAAGTCTTCAAAAAATCAGCACCCGCCTGAATCGCAATCTCAGCGCCGCGGAGCTTTTCTTCAACCGAAAGCAGGCAGGTTTCGAGTATGACCTTCAAAATCGCCCCGTTGTGGTGCGCAACGGTTGCAGCAGCGCGAATGTTGCGCTCGACCGCCGTGTGGTCGCCGCTTTTGAGCAGGCCGACGGGGATGACCATGTCCAACTCGCGCGCTCCCAGTTTGACCAGCGCCGCAGCCTCTTGCCTCAAAGTCGAAACCAGTCCCGCTCCAAGAGGGAATCCGATGACCACACCGACCGGAATTCCGCTGCCATTAATACGCTCCACGACAACCGGAACCCAGCACGGGTTGACCATCGCGCAGGCGAAGCGGTACTTCAGCGTCTCATCGCAGAGCTTTTCAACTTGCGTACGCGTCGCGTCCGGCTTGAGGAGTGTGTGGTCAATGACGGAGGCCACGGCTTGCCAGGTCTTCATCGTTGCGGCAGTGAAGGCGGCGGCGTCAAAGTAGCCATGGTCGAACTCAAGCTCGGCGTTGTTGATTGGGTGAGCTTTGGACATGGCGGTGTACTCCTCGTAATTCTCGTTCGGCGGTTAGCTACGACCGGCCCGCAAAAGAGTATACGACATCTGGTTTATAGGTATGCGAACGTCGCGGAGCTATTTGCTTTCCACGTTCTCCGGTGGCATAAGGCAAATATCGGGAAGGTTGCGGTAGCGCTCGGCAAAGTCCATCCCATAGCCAATGACGAACAGGTCGGGGATGGAGAAGCCAACGTAATCGGCCTCGATCTTTTCAATGCGGCGGCTGGGCTTGTCGAGCAGCGCGGCGATGCGCAGCGACTTCGGTTTCTGTTGCAGAAAGAGCTTGCGCAGGTAGCTGAGCGTGATGCCGGTGTCCAAAATATCTTCAACAATGAGCACGTTCTTGCCTTCGATCGACTGGTCGAGGTCCTTGATCATCTTCACTGCACCCGACGAACGCTGCCCCTTGCCGTAACTCGAAACAGCAACGAAGTCAAAAGTCGCGTCGACATCAATGTGGCGGGAGAGGTCCGCAAGAAACGGAGCCGCGCCTTTGAGCACGCCGACGAGCACAAGCTTCTCATCGCCGATGTCGCGGGTTATCTGCGCGCCAAGTTCGGCCACACGCGCGGCAATCTGCTGACGGTTATAAAGAACGGGGAGACCTGCTGCAATCAACTGGCTCATGCTCACAGTATCGCGCAAAGGTGGTTTCGGCGCGGTGCGCGGGGTGTGTAAAACGGGGATTAATTTTTGGCAGTCGGGGTGCGTGAGGGGCGCGCGTAAGATTCGCAATCTATACTCGAAGATGTATGGCACCCTACATTCACATCTTTGGACTTTCCATTCCGACCTTCGGGTTGATGCTTTGGCTGGCGACGATGGTTGGCGCATGGCTGATGGACCGCGCTTTCCGCCGCGAAAAACTCAAGCAGGACGCGGTTCTGGTTGTTGCAATCACACTGGTTGCGGGCGTTATCGGCTCAAAGCTGTGGCACGTGCTCGACACTCCAAACGAGTTCAAGCTTGAGGGCTGGAAGGTTCTGTGGAGCTCGGCCGGCTTCGCCTGGTTCGGCGGAATGACATTCGGCATCGCGACGCTGCTCTTCCTCGGCTGGAAGATGAAGATCGGCGCCATACGCATGCTTGACCTGGCAGCGCCGTCGGCGGCCATCGGCTATGGCGTAGGCCGCATCGGCTGCCTGCTTTCGGGCGACGGCTGCTACGGCATCGCGACCAAGCTGCCCTGGGGAATGAGCTTTCCTGAAGGCCTTGAGCCGACCTATGAGCGCGTGCATCCTACGCCACTCTACGAGTTTTTAATCTCACTGGCTATCTCGTGGTGGTTGTGGCGGCAGCTATCTAAGGGCTTCGCGACAGGCGCTATCGTCGGGCAGTATTTGATCATCTCCGGCATCGCGCGGTTCTTAATCGAGTTCATCCGCCGCAACCCGCATGTGTTTCTAGGACTGTCGAACGCGCAACTGGCTAGCCTTGGCTCGGTGGTCGTCGGCCTTGGACTGCTGTTGTGGTCGCGCTACAACGGACGCAAAGCGAAGCCAGCGGAAGCCGTCAGTTAATCCAGATCATTTTCATTTAATGGCGTAAACAGGCGAGTGAGGGCACTGCCCAATCCGCTTTTCAGCTCTTGCCTCATATTATTTATCTGTCGCGCCTGCGACTCAATTACATTTTCTTCCACACTTTCAAGCAGCGCACGAACCTCGGCCTCCATGGAGCGGCCGTTATAAGCTGCGCGAATCTGCAGCTTGCGCTTGACGCGCTCGTCCACATTGCGAATTGTCAGGGTTGCCATTCAGAGATTTTATTAAATACACTGCTAGCAATGCAAGCACTGAAAGCAATGCTAGCGCCAATTGCACTAACCAATATGCAGCTAATCTACCTTCTAAGAGTTTTGCTGGGAAGGGTATACCGGTAGAAATCAGGTCTACAGGAACCTTTTTAGGAAACGTTGCGCCTCGTCCCAATGCGGGAAGAGCTTCTCCTCGTCCCTAAATGCTTTGGAATGAACGCAACGTCTGCTCCCGCCAACTTTGATTGGGTGCTTGAGGTGCAGCATCTCGTGGTACAGCAGGTACTCGAGCACGTAAAGCGGGCAGTTCGGGCGGTCAAAAATCCGGCTTACGACAATGGTGTTGTGCGCGGCGTCATAATGCCCCAGCGACCGGCGCGAAGCGTGGCTGCTCCAGGTCAGCACTGGGCGGCCCATAAGCCCATGGAAGAAGCGCAGGTTCAGGTCGTCAAAAACATTCTCCAGATTGAAAAATCGCCCCTGCGGCCCCAGATTGACTTTGCGCCCCCGTATTCGCCGGATCTGCTCAGCCTTCTCGCTGATAGCGGCGCTGTTGGTGTAACGCCGGTAGCGCAGGTTCTGCGTCGGATCGATTGGCTTGCGGTAGAGCTTGGCGAGCAGGATGTGCGCAATGGCCCTTAGTATCGGTTCCGGCGCGCCTTCTAGCAGGTCCGAAAGCGACACCTGGAGCTTCTCATCCTTAAGCTGAATCCGCGTGCTGAGCGAGGTGTAGCGCTTGAAGCGGAGATGAATCTCCGGCATGGGCGCGCGCGGGCGCAGTGCGCGATACTCCTCGGCAAAGATTGTGGCGGCGTTGATGCTCACAAATTTCAGGCTAGCACAGCATTGCACTCAGCTTATTTCGGCTCGGCGCGCTGCTGGCCTGTATCGTCCTTGTGTTCGGCAAAGTAGGCGTTCTGCTCGTTCTGGATACGCGCCGCGTCGCCTGAGATATCGTCAGCCGCTTCAATCGCCTCTTTGCGCGCGACATCAAAACCGGGCTCGCCTGCGAGCGCGCGCAAAATCTGCAACCAATTAGTGGCGGCATCTGTCAGCGGCTTCATCGCAGGCCGCAGGTCAGCCTTGCGTTCAGAGTACTGGTCCAGATTCGAGCCGAGCTCGTCCAGCAGAGAAGCAAAGTCCAGCAACTGCTCGTCAAGTTCGTGCGTGCGGTTGATGTTGTGGCCTCGTTTGGCGAGTGTTTTAATCTTCTCGGCCCGCTCATTAAGAAATTTCACATACAACTTGATGCGCCCGGCCGGGTCAATGCCGGCGGCGCGAATCTGATCAACCTGCGCGGGATTCAGCGTATCGCGTTTAAGCTGCTGCGCGTTTAAAGCATGTGAAATGATGCCGCCTGCCAATATGAGCAGGGCGGCGGTATGGCGGAGATTCATTTTTTGAAGACCTGCTGGAGTGTATCCGCCTCTAGAGTATCAATCTGGGCCAGGGTCTCGCGCACGGTTGTCTGGTCGTCGACCGACGAGCTGTGCATCATCTCGCGCAGGCGGAAGGCGGTGTGCCTCAACAGTATCTCGGCATTTTTAAGCTGCTTGTTGTGTTCGGCAAGCGAGTGGGCAATCTTGTTGGCAAAGTCGTGTATCTGCTTGAGCGCGGCCACTGCGCTGTCCGGGTCCCCATCGGCATATTTCTGCGCGCTGAGTTCGGTCAGCTGATGGACTATCTGCGCAAACAGGTAGCACTGGTCCTTGGGGTCGGCGTGCAGGGCATGCTCTTTGAGTTCGTCTATGCCTTTTTGGTCAAGCAGATGTTCGTCAGGGGAGTTGGTTGCATAAGCACGGATGGGGTTCAGCGCAATGCACAGGCCAGCCAGTAACAAGGCCGCCCACCAGAGGCTTTGTGTTTTTCGAACTTCGGCGGATAGAAGCATGTGCAACCCCCGCATTGGTTTCGAACTGATCTTAGGCCATTACAGTAGCGCGGTTTTGAGTTAAAAGTCCAGATAAATTCAAAAGAAAATTTCATGTGGTCACAATTGACCATGTACAAAGCCCGGTTCGGGAAGACCGAGATTTGCGCGATTAACCGATAAAGCCCTCGCTCTAATTTGCCGATGCTTAATAAGGAGATTTCCTGCGGCTGGTTGGTGTGCAAAGGCGATGGTCAGCGCCCGCGATGCCGTACAACTTCAGCCACGCCGATTGGATACACACAAAGGACGAGGTGACAGATGGCACTGCTGGAACAGAGCGCGAACCGTGAGTTTTATCTGCCTGAAAATGAGTTTATCTACTCCAAGACCGATCCCAAGGGCATCATCCTCGAGGCGAACCGCGTCTTTGCCGAGCTGAGCAACTATTCGATCGACGAGATGGTAGGCCGTCCGCATAGCCTTGTCCGCCATCCCGACATGCCGAAAGAGGCCTTCGCCGACATGTGGCGTGACCTGAAGGAGGGCCTGCCGTGGCGCGGCATCGTCAAGAACCGGCGCAAGGACGGCGGCTACTACTGGGTTGTCGCCAACGTCTCGCCGGTCTACAACGGCAAGGAGCTGGCCGGCTACCAGTCCATCCGCACGCGGCCCTCGCGCCCCGAAGTCAAAGCCGTTGAAGAGGTCTACCGGCGTTTGCGCGAAGGCGACAAGAGCATCCGCATCGAGCATGGCCGCGCAGTGCCAGTGCGCTCATCGTTGCGCAGCTTCACCGACAAGCTGGAGTTCAAGCTGGCGCTGCCCGTCTTCTCGTTCCTCTTTGCCATTGCAGCCATTTCTCCGCTGCTGCTGGGTATGCCCATGACGCCCGTCTATCGCGGCGTTACCGGCGCGTTGCTGCTCACCTCCGCACTGACAACGGGCTACTCGTTCTTCCGTTTCCGCACACGTCTGCTCAATGACCTGAGAGAGATCGAGGGCTTCCTTGACAACGTCCTCTACAAAGGTGATATGCGCGTCGAAATATTTCTTGACCGCCACGACATCCTAGGCGAGATCGCGCGCAAAGTCAGCCTTTGTTACAGTTGGTTCCGCATGAGCCTGAAAACCCAGAACGCAGCCATCGAGATGGTGCAGAGCGCAACCAAAGACCTGCTCGGCTCATTCGAAGAGTTGCGCGGCACCTCCAACGCGCAGCATCATGCCACCACATCCATCGCATCCGCCATCGAAGAGATGACCATCACCATCAACGAAGTCTCTGAGCGATTGTCAGAGAGCGAGCGCTCCATCCAGGGTACAGGCGAGAAGGCCACTGAGGGCTCCGAGTTCTCGAACCAGGTCACGGACCAGATACAAACGCTGAACAAGGCTATTCAAGAAGTCTCGAAAGAAGTGGGGGAACTGAGCGGCAGCTCAAAGAAAGTCAGCGAGATTGCCGGGACCATCCGCGAGATCGCCGACCAGACCAACCTGCTGGCGTTGAACGCATCCATCGAGGCGGCGCGCGCGGGCGAAGCAGGCCGCGGCTTTGCGGTTGTCGCCAATGAGGTCCGCTCGCTCGCCGACCGCACCATGAAGGCAACCGAAAATATCGACTCGCTCATCGGCAAAATTCAAAGCGACAGCACAAAGGCTATTCAGGGCATGCATCACGGCTCAAGCCAGGTGACCAGTAGCGTGGACAAGGTTGTGCAGTTGCAGGGTGCGCTCGGCCAGATCAACGACCACATGCAGAACGCCATCAACATGGTCACCAGCATCGCCGCCGCATCCGCCGAACAAACCGCCGCCGTACGCGATATCGGACAGAACATGGCCAACGTCGCGAATCTGACCTCAGGCAATATGCAGATTGTCGACAAGACGCACGAGATGGTCTCGCAGCTCGGACCCCGCGTCAATCGTGCCAAAGACGCTATCGAGCAATTTCTATATTGAGTTGCGAATCGTGTAGTGCAGCAGGAGGGGAGAAATCCCCTCCTTTTTATTTTGCGAGAAACGCGAGTCGTTGCTTGGCCTGCCATTCCTGGTCCGGAAATTTTCCGGCCGCGGCGGTGAGAAATTGTTTGTAAGCGGAAATGGCGTTCTTCTTGTCGTGCAACGTGTCGTAAGCTGTGGCGCGCAGGAAAAGCGTCGCAGGTGTTTCCGGCAGCAGCGCCGCACGCTTCGTCAGCGCATCAATTGTTATCAGTGGCTGCTGCGTTCTCGACGCAGTAAAGGCCAAGCCGTTCCATGCGTCCCCGTTATTGGGGTCTATCTGCGAGGCTTTTTGAAACGCGGTGAATGCCTCAGAGTACTTCAGCAGATGAACCAGATTCTGCCCGTGGTCAACAAGCACAACTGCGTCGTTCGGCGCAATGTGCAGCAGCTTCACACATAGCTTGTCGGAGTTTTCGTAATCACCGGCCGTCGCGTAGACCTGCTCAAGCATGCGAGTGATAGCCGCATCATCGGGATGCGCGGCGTACAACTTCTCAAGCACCGGTAGCGCTTCAGCCTTGTCTTCGGCCGTCAGCACAGCCGCGTACTGCGCATTGAGCGCGGGGTCGTCCGGAGACTTGGCCAGCGCATCATGCAGCAGTTGTTCTGCCTCAGGATATTTTTTCTGTTGAATCAGCAGATGCGCGAGGCCCGCGAATGCAGCGGCGGAGTCCGGCTCTTTCTTCAGCGCGCGGTGATAAGCAGCCTCGGCTGCATCGCGGTCGCCGGTCGCTTCGGCCAGTTCAGCTGCAAGCAATGTATCGTCTGGTGTCTCGGCGCTTATCTTCAACGCCGCAGCCAGGTCGTTCGATGCTGTCGCCGCATCGCCGCCGGGGCGTCCGGGCGAGTCAATTGCCGCAAGTGCTCGCCACGCGCGGGCCTTCATCTCAACGCCCAGGTCGCCGGGGTCAAGCGTCGTCGCGGCTATCAGCTCTGGCCGCGCTTCATCCGGCTTGTTGATGCGCGCCAGCAGTAATCCAAGCGAAATATGCGCGCGGAACGATTTCGGCTCGGCAATAGTTGCGCGGCGATACAGCGCGACGGCATCATCGGTGCGATTCTCGGCATCGGCGACGTACGCCGCATCAAAAAGCGCGCGGGCATCGTTGGGGCTTACCTTCAGATAACCGTCGAGCTTGACACGCGCGGTCTGTAGATCTGATTTAACAATCGCGGCCTCGGCGTCATCGACAGCCGAAGTGTCCGCTTGCGCAAGCAGTTGCAGCGGCGTCATCGCCAGTCCGACCAATAGCAGTGAAAAATATCGCAATGAAGAACCCTCGAATATCCAGTTTATAACCGTATGCTTGGACGCGCCGACCGCCAGTAGGTCAAAGCCTATAATGAATATTGGCAGTCTATACCCAACCCGTCTTCTAAGCGACAGGGTGGGCGCTCGAATTTCCCCGGTGCCTCAAGTTGAACGACTCTATCATTATCCGCGGTGCGCGGACACACAACCTGAAAAATATCTCCTGCGAGATACCGCACGGCAAGCTGACCGTGGTCAGCGGCGTTTCGGGCTCAGGCAAAAGCTCGCTCGCTTTTGACACCATCTA
>CAIMNN010000119.1 GCA_903842845.1 uncultured Acidobacteriaceae bacterium
CCACAGCGAAGGCGAAACCCGCAGCCGCGCGCTCCTCAAGAAAACTTTCGGCGCACTCAACAGCGGCGGCACCATTGCCATTCAGGAGTTCCTCGTCAACGCAGACCGCACCGGCCCCGTCAACGGCCTCGTCTTCGCCGTCAACATGCTCATCAACACCGACGAAGGCGACACCTACAGTTTTGAAGAGATCAGCGCATGGCTCAGCGAAGCAGGCTTCGTCAACGCCCGTCAGCTTCCCGCGCCCGGCCCTTCACCGCTCATTCTCGCAACCAAACCGTAAAAGTTATCAAGCCCTGTGGAGCGTTCACTCCGCAGGGCTTATATACATGCAATCGCCATAACTGAAAAATCTATATTTCTCTTCGACCGCGTGCTTGTACGCCGCCAAAATTTTTTTCCGCCCTGCAAACGCACTCACCAACATCAGCAAACTCGATTGCGGCAGATGAAAGTTGGTCAGCAATCCGCCAACAACTTTAAACTCATGCCCAGGAGAAATAAATATCGACGTCCGTCCCGAGTGCGGCTGCAACTCTCCGCCGTCCGCAACCTTCGCGCAATGCTCCAGCGTTCGCACCACCGTCGTCCCCACAGCGATCACGCGCCGCTTTTCTTTGATCGCCGCATTCACTGCATCAGCCGACTCCGCCGAAATCGTGTACCGCTCCTCATGCAGTCGTACATCGGCCACATCTTCCACACGCAACGGCGCAAACGTCCCCAGCCCCACGTGCAGCGTCACACGCGCAATCCTGACCCCGCGCTCAATAATCTCTTCAAGAATCTCCGGCGTAAAGTGCAACCCCGCAGTCGGTGCAGCAACCGAACCCCGCGCCTCCGCGAAAACCGTCTGATACCGCTCTCTGTCCGCGCTCTCATCTTCGCGATGGATATAGGGCGGCAACGGCATATGCCCTATGCGCTCAAGCGCTCCAAAAAAATCCGTAACCGCAGCAAACTTCAAAACCCGCTCACCAAACTCGCCTCGCTCCTCAACTTCCGCTTCCAACATCATCGCGCCGGACGCATCAGAAAAAACCAACCGCTCCCCTATCGCAACCTTCCGCCCCGGCCTCACCAGCACACGCCACTTCAACGGCTCAATCTCCGTTGTCAGCAATACTTCTATCTGCCCCGTCGGCCGCTCGCGCTCACGCACCAGCGTCCTCCGCGCAAACAAACGCGCAGGAATCACACGGCTATCATTGAGCACCAGCAAGTCTCCCGGCTCCAGCAACCCCGCAAACTCCGCAAAGGCCGCATCGCGCACAGCCCCCGATTCGCGCTCCATCACCAGCATCCGGCTCGCACCACGCACCACTGGCGGCGTCTGCGCTATCAGCTCCTCGGGCAACTCGTAATCGAAATCAACAACGCGCAAGCCGTTCATCAGCTTCTCGTCTTCGGCTTCTTGAAATAATCAACCGCATTCATCCGCGCGCGTTCCAGCGCCTCATTTAGCTCTTCGCGCTTCGTCTCAAACCGCTCGTTCGGCGTCCCCTCACCCACATGCGTCCAATTCGCCCAGCTCACACAAATGCGCGTAAACGGCAGCGGAACCAAAAACTGGTCCCACGACTTCATCCGCCACGCCCACTCAGGCTCCAGATGGAACGCCCCAATCGGCGCGCCGGTCATGCTCGCAAGTTTTATCGGTCCCATCTTTGTCTGGTAAATCGGCCCCCGCGGTCCATCCGCAGTAAATATCGCCGTCCGCCCTCTCGCCAGCACATCGCGCAGCCCGTTCAATCCTTCCATGCCGCCGCGCGAACTCGACCCGCGCACCGCATCAAAGCCGAACATCCTCAGG
>CAIMNN010000120.1 GCA_903842845.1 uncultured Acidobacteriaceae bacterium
GTGATGCAAACGTTCCATCCGGATTGCGTTCTCGTGAATCCGCGCGGAACCTATGTGGGTGCAGACCTTGTTCGCAGAAACTACGGGCACCTGATATCGACCCGCAAGTTCAGCTTCCATCACTTGACATCCACTTATATGAACACCTCCCGTTTTGCAAGGCAAGGTTTTGATGTTTTGGCGAAGTAGTGGCGGTTGCAGTCTTATATCCGGCCTTGGTGCGACGCGTGTTCGCGGGCCTTGATGGAATCTGCTGGAAACGACCTCATCTCCCACTGCGGACTCTAAGTCCATGGATGTCATCAGGTTTACGTTTCCACGGTCCGACCTAGTTTGCCATCACATGCTTTCCTTACTCTGTGCAACTCTTGTGATCAAAGCGTTATTGCCTAACTCATACTGCTTATTGCCTAACTCATGTCGCCATGCTGAGTCGTTCACTCATAAACTTCCGATCGTAAGCTCGGTGATGCGCGAGCAATGCCCACGCTGTTCGTGCCATTTTGTTGGCTAATGCCACTACGACGACATTGATTGGCCGCCGTTTCAACAGTTCGCCGATCCACTGGGGGCATTGCTTTGAATGTGTCACGACGATCCGGGCTCCATGGATAAATAGTTGCCGCAAATAGGGGTCACCTCGTTTGCTGATCCCACCCAGTTTGACTTTACCCCCGGTACCGCGCTGCCTTGGAACCAAACCGAGACTGGCTGCAAACGCGCGTCCGGAGCGAAAGGCGTGCGGTGAACCCATGACTGCAACTGCAGCCGTCGCCGTCAAAGGACCTACCCCGGGAATCGCTTCTAGCGCTTTTGCTTGGGGGTTCGACTTCATCCACAACAGGTTCTCGCGTTCCGCTTCATCGATCCCTTGCTCGATGTGTCTGAGTTGCTCCAACTGTCGAAGTATCCCTCGCCATACCAGCGCTGGTACGCTACTTTCAATCTCGGCCATGCGAACGTTGAGCTCATTCATGAGCGCCTTGCGTCCATATCGGAAGTGCAACCCATATTCCGCAAGCAGCCCTCTGATCTGATTCGTTTCACGCGTGCGCGTCGCTACCAGACCTGAACGAATACGATGCAAACTGAGGATCGCTTGTTGCTCTTCGCTTTTGATTGCGACTGTGCGCATCCCAGGTTGACGTGATGCCGTCCAGATTGCTTCGGCGTCTGCAGAATCGGTCTTGTTCGTCTTGACAAACGGGCGCACGTATTTCGCATGGAGCAATACAACCTCGTGTCCCAAATCCCGGATTTTCCGCGCCCACCAATGGGCGCCTCCGCACGCCTCAAGCACGACCCTTCCGGGTTCCCTGGTACTCAGAAACCGAATCAGTTGCTCGCGGCGAAACTTTCGGTTCGAGATCTCTCCGGTTTGTCCATCAACCCAATACATCTGAAACACGGTTTGTGCAATATCAAGGCCGTAGCTGGTAGCATTCATCTGGGCTCTCCTTACCTCAAGTGGTTGGTCAGAACTTCCACTTTGGCACATTGATGCCGTCGGTCAAGTGGGAGCCCACCTGCGCTCTGCACTTCCCCGAGGGGAGGGAGGTGTTCATACCATCTCCCACCTTGGCCTTCGGCCACCGCTTGCGCGGGAAGGAGGGAGATTCCTACGGCGCTATGCAAGAGAAGCCTCTAGCATAGTCGCTTCGGTGGGTTCCTGCTTCGCAGAGGCTGGTTGCGTCGTCGTCTTGCGACTGCGGCCAGAGCCGTCCTCTCCACAGGCGAACAAGCGCTGCCCGCGCTCTAAAACATTGATCGCGCCAACCAGATCCGCATGGGCGGTATGTTCGCACGCGACACACAGGAATTGGGCTTGCGTGCGCCGGTTTTCAGCTGCCACGTGGCCGCAGCACGGGCACGTCTGACTGGTGTGGTGCGCAGGGACTGCCAGGAGCATGCCGCCAGCCCA
>CAIMNN010000121.1 GCA_903842845.1 uncultured Acidobacteriaceae bacterium
GTGGTAGGCCTCGCTGCCGACATAAGCTGCCTGCACCGAGAACTTGGAGCCGAGTTCGCGCTGGATGGTAACGTTCCAGCCCTGCACGGTAGGCAGGCGAACCTTCATCGGACGGGTGTTTACAGAGGTGCCGTCCGCAACTGCCAATTTGCCGTTTGAAGGAACCGGAGCGAAGGTGTATCCCGGAGGTCCGGCAGCAACTGGATTGCCACCCATAGTTCCAGTACCGGTCAAGTTGAAGATAGCAGCTGAGTTGTTAGCAGGTTCCAGATCCTGTTCGGCTTCCAATGGAGGCGTAACAGTAAGAACGCTGCCATAGAGGTTGCCCGCCCAGCCCTGGCCATAAGTCGTGCCGAAGCCGGCGCGAATAACCGTCTTGGCATTGAGCTGATAGCTTGCGCCAAGGCGAGGTGCCCAGTTTGCATAGTTGGCCTGTACGTTAGCCGAGTTGCTGATGCCGCCAACACCGGCGATATTGATGTAGCAGGTGGGAGCGCAGTGTTCGAGATCCAACAAGCCGCCCTTACCCGAGCCAGGTACGCGCTCCGGGAAGTAATTATCCCAGCGCACGCCGTAGTTGAGGGTAAGTTTGCTGTTCACGCGCCAGGTGTCTTGCCCGTAGAAGAAGAGCTTGGGCTGGCTGGATGAACCGGAGTTGTTGATGACCGAGCGCCAGTACCGGGTGACATCGCCGAGCAGGAATGTGCCCCAGCCGAGACCGTTGGTAGCGCCACCCGTGGTGCGGGTATTGCTGAAGAAGAAGTTACCGCTGAAGTTGACGTTTCCGTTACCGGTTGGCGAGAGCGACGAGTTCTGATTCAAACGCCAATCAGCGCCGAAGCGGATGTTGTGATTGCCAAAGGTATGCGTCCAGTTGTTGACAATCTGGTATTGCTTGGTGTCTTGCAGGTTCAACATGGATGTTGAGCCCAGGCTTTCGGTCCCACCGTTGTTCGCTCCCGATGTTCCAGGGAGATAGATGGTGAACTGGGGCAAACCGCCGTAAGTGCTGTACGGAGTCAGGTTGGCATTTGGAATACCAAGAGTATTGCCAGCCGGTGAGGTCGCATCAGGACCTGTGGTCAGGTTGTAGATGCTGTAGTAGGCGAAACGGAAGTCCGTGAGCCACTTGGAGCTCAGAACATAGTCGCCACCGGAAGCAAGGCTGTTGAAGTGGAATTTATCGTTACCCGCGAAACCGCCGGCTCCGAAACCCGCTCCACCGGCTGCGCCAAAGACTGGCGTGCCGTAGATGGTGCCTCCGAAGTAGGTGTAGCGACCGAAGATGTGCAGCTTGTCGGTCGGATTCCAGTCAACGCGACCGGTGGGCGCATCAGTATTGAAGTTGCCCTGGCCATGTCCCTGGTAGTTATCGAAGATATCGCCTGGATTCCCTGCATTCGGCTTCGGCAGAAGCGCGAAGAGCTTGAGAGCCGCTGGAGAAATGTCGCTGATCGGAATGCAATTACCAGTACAGTTAGAAGCGAGCTGCTCTCCATACGCAACCGGCGCATCCAAGCCATCGAAGGTTGAATCATGATGATAGACCTGGTTAGCTGGCAGATAGTCGCTCAGGTCGCAGTATGTACCACCAGCGACGCAGGTGCTCTGCGCCAAAGCTGTAGGCACCGTGAACAATGCCGGCGGAGCGCCGCCACTGGAACGCAGGCCTGTGTAATCGGCGAAGAAGAAGAGTCTATTCTTGATTGCCGGGCCGCCGAGGGTACCGCCGAACTGGCTTTGCAAACCGGGGCTGACTTTGCCGCCGAACGGGTCGGTCGCCATCCATGCGTTGGAACGATAGGAATCGTATGCCGAACCATGGAATTTGTTGGTGCCGGACTTGGTTTGTGCGGTCACGATGCCGGCAACGCCATTGCCATACTCAGCATCGAAGTTTGAAACGGTGATTTTGACTTCGGAGACTGAATCCGGGTCAGGGTTGATAACTTCCTGTCCATTGAGCGGATCGCGGTTGTCAGTACCGTCCAACTCATAGCCTGTGGCCCAGGGCAACTGACCCTGAACTTCGATTGCTTCGCTGCGTTGCGGGTTGCCGCCGCCTTCGCCGCCGCCCCAACCAACGTAGTTGGTGCCGGGGGTCATTAATTCGAAGGCAGTAAGGTTACGGTTGAAGTTTGGCAGGTCCTCGACCAATTTATCGTCGATAACGGTTGCCACGTCGGGGCGCTCGACCTGAAGGGTGGATGCGCCGGCTTCAACAACGATGGTTGTTGTGGCAGATCCGACTGCGAGCTTGAGATTGACTTCGGGAGTTGTATCCGCAAATACGACTACGTTGTTAACGACTTGCTTTGTAAAGCCGTTCATTTCCGCGGTGACCTGGTAGGTGTCAGGGATAAGGTGCTGCACCAGGTATGCGCCGGCGGCGTTGGTCTTAGTCGTCACTGCAATGCCTTTGGAGACATCGAGGACGGTTATGGTTGCATTTGGTATCGCAGCGCCTGTTTTGTCGGTCACTGTGCCAAAGAGCGATCCATACACTGCCTGCGCACCCGCGGGCAGAGTGGACACGAGCGCACCAAACAGCAAGACGCAGAGCGCCAGCATGGTAATGCTGAAGCTAAAGCGCTTTCTGGATGCGTATCTTTGAGTCGTTAGGTTCATAGAGCTGGCTCCTGAGTTGCGTAAATCTTCTACTACTGGTTAGGGGCGTCCATTGTGCTCGGCGCCATTTTTCCATTCACTGAAGACTACAGCACTAATTTCACTCAAAGCCGCACCTGGGAAGTGCATGCAAAGCCCGGTACAACATCAAGGAACTAGTGCAGTTAAGCCTGCATGTGGCATACGATTGAGAGCAAATAGAAAATGCTCTTCCGTGCCGATGATAAGATTCAGCTTCAAAAGCAGACCTGACAAGGTTTTTTACGGTTTATAATTATCATTTACAGTGCTTTTCACCAGTGAATTGACGGTGATTCACTTCAGGGTTAACCTACATTTGACGCAATTTACCCCTTGGACGTGCGCTTATGGTCACCGTACATACGCTCTCCGAACACGATGATCAACTCCGCAGTGACGGACGCTGGGCCGTAGTAGAGAGAATTGCGCAAAGTCCGCATATGAAGACCTCTCAGCGGCTTTGCCAGTTTCTGTATTATGTGTCCGAATGTGCCATCCGGGGCGTACCCGAAGAGGCCACCGAACAGCAGATAGGGATAAAGGTTTTTGGCCGTCCGCCGGGGTATAACTCCAGTGAAGACAGCATTGTACGGACACATGCGCGGTTATTGAGGCAGAAGCTGGAGAGCTATTATGCCCAGGAAGGCGCAACCGAAAAGATCATCGTAGAGGTTCCCAAGGGACACTATCTGCCGACGTTCCGGTCACGGAATGAAAAGGACTCCGCACAGGAAAAAGCGGGTTGGACTGCCCAGGCGGTAAGGCGGACCAAACGCGTCAGGATGGCAATTTTGCCCGGTCGCCGGTGGGTTTTTGGTGTTGGGCTGGCAGTATTAGTTCTGGCAGTTGGCAGTTTATTGTTTTTTTGGCATGAATGGCATCAATCCACGGTTGCAGAGTCACCGGTTCAGGTTTTCTGGAGCCCCTTCTTGACCGGCGAGCCACCCATAGTTATCTATAGCAACGCTGTCTTTACGGGTAACTCGACCAATGGGCTCCGCTATGCGCCGCAGGAGGATACTTCAAAGCCTGAGGGCACAAACTACGTAGACACTTACACCGGGATAGGTGAACTGGCCTCGGTATATAACATCACACGGCTGTTTGATGCGCATCACGCAAATTTCATTCTGAAACGTAGCCTGCTTGTCACGTGGGATGAGGCCGAATCACGCAATTTGGTTTTTATCGGGTCGCCGGCGGAGAACACATCCCTGCGGGCACTGCCAGCGATGCGGGACTTCACGATGGTTGCCACGCCTGATTCATCGGGTGTCGTGAACCACAACCCGGCTGCCGGTGAACAGGCGCTTTACTCTCGGCCGGAACATCCGTTGACCACGGACTACGCGATTCTGGCGCTGGTGCCGGGGATGCATCCGAACAAACATATGCTCATCTTCAGCGGGCTGACGACCTTCGGTACGCAGGGCGCGGTGGATTATGTCTGCCAGCCTGAGACTGCGGCCGAGTTGCTCAAAAAGATAACCGGGCCCAAAGGCGAGATACGGCCATTTGAAGCGGTGTTGCAGACCACTATCAGAGGTGGTGTTCCTACTGAGACCCGCCTGGTGACGATCCACGTCCATTGACGCGCATGTACTACTTTCCCGGATCCACGACTTTCAGCCTGTCGCCTTGCACCTTCAACGCCAGCGCATTCTCGCGTTTGGCTTCTTCGTCCTGACCGGTCAGGTGATAGGCCTGCGAGAGCATGGCGTGAATGGTGTAATCATCCGGGTCCATTTTTTCGGCATGCTTCAGATACATCAGCGCGGTCATCGGTTCATGACGGCGCAGCAGAACTTTGCCCATTTTTGTAAAAGCAGCGGTGATCGTTGTGTCCAGCGCGATCGCCTTGGCGATGACCTGCTGCGCGTCATCCAGCCTACCGAGTCGCAGATACGCGTCGCCCAGTCGGTCGTAGAGCGGGGCATAGTCAGGATTGATGCTGCGCTCGGCCTCGAACTCTTGAACGGCACGGTCCACATCCGATTGCATCAACGCGACCTCGCCGAGCATGAAGTGCGCAAGCGGAATATTTGGCGATATCGCCAGCGCTTTTTTCGCTTCGGCTCCAGCCAGATCCGTGAGCTTTGCATGCTTGAGCATGGTGGCAAGCAGAAGATGCGCGCCGGCTGACTCCGGCGGCACACCAAACTGTTTTGCAAAGGCTACGCGCGCATCCTCATAACGCTGCGCGTTCAGATAACAAAGCCCCAGAACGTACGAAGCATCCGCATTCGATGCGGGCATCCACTCGCGGACCTTTTCAAGATAAGGAATGGCTGCGGCCTGCTGGCCAAGCCGATAGAGCACCAGGCCTTCCATCTGCACCGACTCTTTATCGGTGTCATCCTGCTTGATGGCTTCGGCAAAAGCTTTTTGCGCTTCGGTCAGCTTGCTGGTGCGGTAGTAGATGAGCCCCAGTTCATGCTGCAAGCCCTTGACCGGAGGTTGCTGGGCGAGCAACGGCTGTAGCAAGGCAAGCGCCGCATCGGATTTGTCGGCATCGAGAGCCTTCTGAGCATTGACAATGATCTCCGCCGGAGTGGGCGAAGTTTGCGCGTGCGAGGCCAGTTGCAAAACTGATAGCAGAAACACAAGTGAGATAAAAGTACGCATAACCACTCCAGCATACTACTGTCAGAGCTAATTCACTCTGATAGAGAAAAGCCGCTTGGCATGGAGCGGCACTTATATTTTTACTCAGCGTTCGTTGGTTTTATGGATGGCGTTTTGTAACCCTCATGGGCAAGATGCTCGCCCATCTGCGCGTACATGGATTCCTCGCGCGGTTGCCATGTGGCCAGGCCATCGACGTAGCGGTTATACATGCAGAATGCCGCGGCGATGAGAACCGTGTCGTGTATCTCCATGTCCGTTGCGCCTTCATTGCGGGCGTCGGCGACCGCAGAGCTGGTTACATTTTTGCCGCCGCGTTGGACCTGGCCTGCGATGACGAGCAGTCGCTTGAGCTTTTCCGAGATGGGAGCTTTTTCAAAATCAGCGTGCACTTGTTTGACTGTATCGGTGCTGCCAAGATGGCATGCTGCGGCTGCGCCGTGGCTGGTCTGGCAGAAGTAGCAATCGTTGAGCGACGAAACGTAGGTCGCGACAAGTTCGCGCTCGCCCGGTGCAAGGCTGTTCGGCTCGTGAAGCAAAATGTGAGCAAGTTCGCGCATGGGCTTCGCCGTTTCTGGGCGAAAGGCAAATGCGGCGCTGATACCGGGCAGTTCATCTGACAATTTGATGTGCGGCATTTTTTCTCCTTGGTGCTCGCGGCGAATCAGCTCTGCTGCGGAATATATTCCTTGCTCATGGTGACGTAACCTTCTTTGGCGGTCTTCTTGCCGCGCTGACGATAGAGCTCCTCGTCATGCGGCTGCCAGGTGTCGAGGCCGTCTACGTAGCGGTTGTACATGCAGAAGGCCGCAGCGATGAGAACAGTGTCATGAATCTCGATGTCAGTTGCGCCGAGCGCTCGAGCGGCTTCAACATCGGCAGTGGTGACATGCTTGCCGCCTTTTTGCACTTTGCCGGCGATGACGAGTAATGCTTTCAACTTTTCTGAAATATCAGCGTTGAAAAAATCCATCTTCACACAGCGGACCAGCTCTTCGTTGCCATCGAGATGCGCGGCGGCGATTGCGCCGTGCACAGTCTGACAGAAGTAGCAGTCGTTCTGCGACGAAACATAAGTAGCTATCAACTCGCGCTCGCCGGGTGTGAGCGAGTTCGGCGCATGGAGCAGAACTTCAACCAACTCGTTGAGTGGCTTTGCCGTCTCCGGCCGGAATGCCATGGCGCCGCGAATCCCATGCAAACCTTCAGGCAATTTGATGTGTGGCATTTAATCAGCGCTCCCTTCCGAGGTAAGTGGTGTTTGGTCCGGTTGCTTGAAAAGAAATTGATAGACAGGCAAGCCGCAGAGCACGATGCCGATGCCGATGAGAGCCGGCTGTGGATTGTGCATCAGGATGAGCAGCGCGACGACGATGCAGAGTGCGATGAAGACGAGCGGCGCAATAGGGAACCACCATCCGCGAACCGGCGAACGCATGCGAAAGAGTGTGGACGCGGCCAACGCCAGAAAGAGAACCGCAGAGAAGATGATATAAGCCAGCACGCGGTCAAATGCGCCGAGGAGCAGAACCGCGAGCGAGAGAAATGTTTGCAGAAGAATTGCGTTGGCAGGCGTGCCGAAGCGCGGATGCAATTTTCCGAAGGAAGGGAAGAATGTTCCAGTCAGCGCCATTGCATATGTGACGCGCGGCGAAGCCATGGTAAGCGCGGCGATGCCGCCAAAGACGCAGACCAGCACGCAAACCGAGAGCACCTTTGCGCCGGACGCGCCAAAGAGCACTTCGCCGAACTGCGCGACGAACGCGGTGTTGGAGGTGAGGTGTTCGATGGGCAGCACCGCAAGGAAGGCCGCGCTGATGAGCAGATAGATGAGCGTGACCAACGTGACGCCGCCGAGAAATGCAAGCGGCAAAGCGCGGCGCGGACTACGAACTTCGCCGGCTATCTTGCTCGCCTCCCACCATCCGCCGAAGCTGAAGAAGGCGCTGACGATGCCGCCGGCGATGGCTGGAATGAGCGCATCGGAACCGGCGCGACGTTCAGTGAACGGCATCAGGTTGCTGATGTGAGCATGGCCTGATGCAACCGCCCACGCTACGAGCGAAAAGAGAATCAGCATCTTGAGAATATTTGAGACGGTCATCAATGTGCCGCTCAGCTTTGTGCCCAGAAAATTTATAACGCCGAAGAGACAGAGAATGGCAGCGGGAACAACGGTCAGCGCGGTGGAACTGAGCGGCAGTACCTGCGCCACATAGGCGGTTGCTCCAACAGCGAGCGCTGCGGCGACTCCCGGATACATGACTATGGAGCTCATCCAGCCGTAGAGAAACGCAATGCGATTGCCGTAGCCTGCGCGCAGATAAACGTACTCGCCGCCCGACTCAGGAAAGCGAATGGCAAGTTCTGAATAGCAGAGCGCGCCACTCATCGCCATCACAGCCATGCCGAGCCATACGAGCGCGAGCAGCAACGGCGAGCCAAGTGATTTGGCCATGCTTGCCGGAGTGAGAAAAATGCCGAGCGCGATAGATTCGCCGACAACAATGGCGACAGCTGCCGCAAGGCCGAATTGCCGGCGTTGGGGTGAAGCAGGGGAAGACATAGATGAACTCTATAACGAGCGGCACATGGTAGTGAAGGCACGCCTCCTCATTAGGTTGAGAAAAGATTCAACCAAAGGGTGGATGACGCTCTGTTGTTGCGTCTATACGATTCATTCACGGTCCGGCTTCCCCATTTCCGCCTTTGACCGACGATTCGTTTTTTGACGCGACACTTTTTGACCGCTCCAAGCGGCCATACCCGGAGGCTCGTTTCATGCGCAAGTTCGCCACACTTTTTTGTTTGCATATATTTTTATGCGCCGCAGCAGTCGTAGCGCAATCACCCACGGCAACTGTTTCGGGTCTTGTGAAGGACCCACTCGGCGCACTGGTGCCGGGCGCTCATGTTGAGTTGACCAATGTGGCGCAAGGGACCACGCGCGAGGACGTGACAAACTCCAACGGCGCATACTCCATCACGGACCTGCTGCCTGGCGTGTATCGCGCGGAGATAAGGGCGAACGGATTTGCAACTGTTCAATTTTCTGGAGTAGTGCTCGAAGCCGGACACACATTCACGCTGGATACAAAGCTTTCGCCTGCGGGCCAAGTGACGACCGTCAACGTGACTTCAGCGGTGCAGACGGTGAACCTGGAACAGTCGATGTTGCAAGGGCAGATCACGGAAAACACGATTGCTAACATTCCGTTGAACGGCCGCAATTTTCTTGAGCTCGCATTTCTTTTGCCTGGCAATCGGCCAGCGCCCACGTTTGACCCGACCAAGACCAATACGCTTGAAGTAAGCTCGGCCGGCAGCTTTGGCAGAGGCGGCAACGTCACGATCGACGGTGGCGACAACAACGACGAGGTTGTTGGCGGAACGCTCTCCAACCTGCCTGAAGATTCAATCGGCGAATTTCAGATTGCAACGGCGCGCTTCACCGCTGAAGTGGGCCGCTCCGGCAACAGCATCGTCAACATCATCACCAAGTCGGGCTCGAACAACTACCACGGTTCGGCTTTCTTCTTCGAGCGCAATCGCAACCTGCAAGCATTGCCCGCAACATTCGACCGCAGCCTGCCGACGCCACCATTCGACCGTGAGCAGTACGGCGGCTCATTCGGCGGACCGCTGCTGCGCGACAGAGCATGGTTCTTTTCATCGGCTGAGTACCGCCATCAGAATGCTTCCATACAGACCGGCACGCGCAACTTTGACACTTTCAGCATTCAAAACACCGCGGCAACGGCGCCGCTGCGCGATCTGCTGCTCTCAAACCGCGTCGACATTCACGTGAATGACGCCAACACCTTCAACGCTCGTTACAGCTTCAACCGTTCGACTGATATTTCGCGGGCCAGCGCTTCCTCAACTACTCCGTTGAGCACGGCGGCCGAGCGGCAGAACTCGCTCAATCGCTTCCATTCGGTCGAAGCAGGCTGGACGAGTGTTTTTCACTCAGACCGCACCAACGATCTTTCATTCCACTACGACAATTTCTTCAACAATATTCCGCCCTATCCGCAGGACGCATCCACAACCGACCCTGCTTTGAATCTGACCAGCGAGCTCATCTTTCCCGACCTTGCTGACGGCGCAAACTTCAATCTGCCGCAAAGCACCTTCCTCAATCGCTTGCAGTTTCGCGATGGATTTACATTTGCAATCGGCAAGCATGCATTCAAAGTTGGTGGAGAGTTCCAGCACTACACCGCACACGGCATCATTAATCCCTTCGGCAACGGCACTGAGATCCTGGTCTCAGACTTTGGTTTTGCCGACCTGAACAATGATGGCGTCATCAACGATCTCGATATTCCTCTTGCTGTCGGTATTCACAGCACAGCGCCTGTTGTGCCGGTTCCGATTCCGCAAGTGGGCGACACATACCTGGCGTTCTATGCGCAGGATGATTGGCGCGTCAATAACAGGCTCACATTGAATCTTGGTTTGCGCTGGGAGTACGACTCTGACCTGACGGGCACGAGCAGCGATCATAATCCTTGCCCGAACCTGACCAGCACTCCTTCGCAGCCTTGTGTGTGGATGGCGAACGTCATTGACCTCAAAAAACATGCTGACACCAAGGACTTTGGCCCGCGCGTTGGCTTTGTGTTCGATCCTTACGGTCACGGACAGACGGTATTCCGTGGCGGCTATGGCATCTATTACGACCGCATCATTCTTGAGACCGGCGCGGAAGAGCGCGTGCAAAATGATCGCGCACTTGCAGTCACGCAGTATGCGGGTTCGAGCTGCGTCAACCCCTACATCCCTGCACCGCCGAGTCTTGGCTTGTGCTTCGCGCCGGGCTCTGTGTTTGCTCCGGGCAGCCCGACCATCGACAACGCCTTCAGCGGCCCGAGCCAAACCGGCGGAGTCGGCATTATCGCCATGGCGCCTGACTCGCACCATCCGCTCTTTCAGCAGTTCTCGCTCGGCCTGCAACAAGAGTTCGCCCGCAACTGGCTCTTCAGCGTGGACGGCCTGCACGTTTTCGGACAGCGGCAGTTGATCGGCAGTTTGCTGCGCACAACAGACTCCACTTCGCCGTACATCAACTGCCCGGGCAACAATGTCCCTTGCACAATCACTGATCCGCTCTCAGGAATCTCGGACAACATCACGCTGATCTCATCCGCAGCCAAGTCCTGGTATGACGGAATGCTCGTCAGTCTTGCGCATCGCGAAGCCAAGCTCGGCAAGATCAGTTACCAGTACAACGTCAGCTATACGTTTTCAAAGACGCTCGATTACTCAGATGACGACCAGCTCACCAACAACAATGCGGATGAGCAGGTAAACCTGGTTGAAGGCACATCCGGACTGCGCAAGGAAAAAGGTTTTGCACTTACTGATGAAACGCATCGCCTGACCTTTTACGGTGACGCGCAACTACCATTCGGATTTTCCATCTCGCCCCTCTACACTTTTGGTAGCGGCGTTCCGGCAGATACATTCCTGCCCAGCACAGCCGTCAACGGGGCTAGCGGTTCGCGTCTGCCGCTGTTGCCGCGTAACGCTCTTGGACGTGAGGTGCGTAACAGCGACCAGTTGAACGTGTTGATCGACCAATGGAATTCGCTGCCTCCATGCCCTGGATACAATCCCTGCCAGGCTGGCGGTGGGATTGCAAATGTTCCTGCGCACATCAATTTTGGCAGCCCCTTCAGCTCTCTTGATCTGCGTGTTCGCAAGACATTCAAGTTTGGTGATCATCTTTCAGTGAGTTTGGTTGGTGAAGGTTTCAACATTGGCAATCAAACCAACATTCGCGGGTCCAACGCTGCCAACTTCTCCGGGCGCAACATCTCAATCGGCGCTTATCAGCCGAGCACACCTGTGCAAACCAATTTCTTTAAACCAGTCAGCGTTGCCGGCGGTTTCTTTGGCTCGGGCGGTCCGCGCGCCTTTCAGTTTGCAACGCGCATCGAGTTCTGAGCAGGTGTTTGAATGACTTTACCCGAGTACGATAAGATTGCACGCGCCCACCGAAGCCAGGAAACGAGTGCGCCGGCAAATCTTGCAGTGGTTGAAGAGAGCGCGGCTACCGATGAGGTGGCCGTGCTCTACGAACATTTCCGCACGCACTTCGGCAGGCCGGATGTGCCGGGAATCCTGAAATGTTTTGCAACCCATCCGCCGTTGCTGCGGCACATGATGGTCATTTCAGAAACTCTCATCTTCTCTGAGGGCGCGCTCGGCCGCAAGGTCAAAGAGATGATCGCGACGTTTACCTCAATACTGAACGCGTGCCCATATTGCGTCGATAGCCATGCCTACTTCCTGCGCATGTACGGCGGGAGTTCCGCTGCGTTGAAGGCGATCCTGAATGATGACCTTGGCTCACCGGAACTGACACTGGCGGAGCAATTGCTGCTTGAATTTGTACGCAAGGTAAATGGATTCTCTTACGAAGTCGACGCGGAAGATACTGCGCTGCTTATGAAGGCTGGTTGGAGCGAGCTTCAGATTGCCGAAGCAATTCACATAACGGCGCTTTTCGCTACCTTCAATCGCGTGGCCAATGCATTCGGGCTCGGTTCGCAGGGCTTGCTCGCACTTTACGAGGAAGACACTGCGCCAGCCGTCGACAAGCAGGCCGCCAAAGAGAAGGAAAACGCATGAACACCCCGCAAACCGCACAGTCCATGTTCCTTGCAGAGGTTGAGAATAATCCGCAACCCGGTCCCTATTACGACCTCATCAGCGCCGCGCGTTCCTCCGGCACTGAGTACTGGCGCATCTGGAACCTGCTCGCCTTCAGGCCGAAGATAGCCGATGCGTTGTGCCGCCTTTCGCACGAGGTCATGTTTGAAGAAGCGCCCATCAGCGTCGCGTTGCGTGAATTGATAGCGGCATACACCTCATCGCTGAATCATTGCGAGTTCTGCATGAAGGCCCACGCAGCGGTCGCGGCGCATCTATATAAGGATGAGGCTTTGGTTTGGAGCGCCATACACAACCTGGAAACTTGCGCATTGCCCGAAAAAGACAAAGCGATGCTTCGCTTCACAGGCAAGGTGACGCTCAGCTCCGGATCTATTGATGAAGCTGATATTGCAGCCCTCCACGCAGCCAGTTGGGATGACACGTCGATCTTCTACGCAATCGCGGCTTGTGCGCTCTTCAATTTTTACAACCGTTACGTTTCCGCCAATGGAGTCAAACCCGTTTCTGACCAAGCCTTCCGGCGTCTTGCGGCGCGGATGGCAGAGAAAGGCTATGCGCGCTAATGTTCTTTGCTAAAAACAAATTCAAACTCCCTTACACTGTTTTCATAATCGCGTTCGGTGCGGTTCTGTTTTTTGCTCACTGCACAAATGCGCAGACAGTCAATACAACGCCACAACATGCCTTTTTTCATGTGACGCTGGACCATTCCTTTTCTTCTCCAGTCTCTGGCAGGCTTTTGCTTTTTATCGGACCCGTTACTGAGGATGGGTCCTCTGTCGACGTCAATATGATGGCGCCGCAGAGCGTCTACGTCGCCGCAAAAGAGATCCAGCAACTGGCGCCAGGTGAGACGGTCGATATTGACGCCGACGATCTTGTCTTTCCTCAGCCGCTCTCACTGGCGACGGCTGGCAGTTACAGAGCGCAGGCCGTTCTCGATGTTCACCATAGTTACAATTACGTTGGCCGTGCGCCCGGTAATCTGTTCAGCACGCCTGCTTCAGTCGCCCTTCCACTCACTACATCTCCAACACTGACACTGACGAATGTTGTGCCTGAGCCGCCGGATGCGCTCGCTCAAAACCCAGAAGTAAATGCGGCAGTCAAGTCGATCGACTATGTCAGCCCTTTGCTCACAAAATTTTGGGGGCGCGAGATTCATATGCATGGCTGGGTGCTGTTGCCTCCCGATTATGATGCACATCCAAACGATACGTACCCGACCGTCTACTTCACACATGGTTTTGGTGGCACATTGAATGGGTTGCGCGCGCGTTACGCGCCGCTCCTCTACGGCCGCATGAAGCAAGGCAAGATGCCGCCGATGATCTGGGTCCTGCTCGATGAAAGCAGTGCGACCGGCACACATGAGTTTGCAGATTCAGTCAACAACGGCCCATGGGGCGCAGCGCTTACGACAGAGCTGATTCCCAATCTCGAAGCCAGCTATCGCATGGACGCACGCACCTCCAGCCGTTTTTTGCAGGGGCACTCATCCGGTGGATGGGCAACGCTGTGGCTTCAGACGCACTATCCGAAGATCTTTGGTGGAACATGGTCCACTTCGCCCGACCCCAGCGACTTTCACATTTTCAGTACCATCGACCTCTACGCGCCCAAGGCAAATTTTTATCAAGCGCCGGATGGCACGCTCAACCCGATACTCCGCGTGCAAGGCAAACCGCTTTCATCCATGAAGCAGTTGGCCGCGCTTGAATCCGTAATGGGGGATTACGGCGGACAGATCAGTTCATTTGAGTGGGTCTTCTCGCCGCGTGGTCCGGATGGTCGCCCCGCGCATCTATTCGATCGCGCAACCGGAGCCATCGACCCGAATGTTGCCGCCTATTGGCGCGAGCACTACGACATCGTCGAATACCTGAACAAGAATTGGAAGTCCGTTGGGCCAGAACTGCGCGGCAAATATCATCTTGCTGTCGGCACTGACGACACATTCTATCTCGACGGCGCGGCCCACAGTCTTGAGGCTACGCTGAACCGCCTCGGTGGTGAACCGCACTTCACCTTTGTGCCCGGCCGCTCGCATTTCAACGTATATATGGATGGAGAGGATCGCTGGGCACTCTTCGACAAAATTGCAGCGGAGATGTACAAGATTGCGCGTCCGGAAAAATAGCGCTATACATTAGCGTTGATAGCACAAATATTCCATGTTGGCGAGCGGTTATCATTACCGTATTGACAGACTGCGCTTAATAACATTCAAGCAAGCGTTTCCGGGAGGAGATTAGGCCATGTTGCATTTGTCTCCTGATATCTATGCGCAAATTCGTTCACACGGAGAAGAGACATATCCGCATGAGTGTTGCGGTGCCTTGCTCGGCGAACTCATCGGCGACGATTGGCAGATAGTGAAGGCACTGCGCGCCGGCAATACGCGCACCGACTCGGCGCACAATCGCTATCAGATCTCACCTGCGGAGTTGATACAGTTCGAGCATGAAGCCCGCTCATTGAGCCTCGATATTGCAGGCTTTTATCACTCGCATCCTGACCACCCGGCTCAGTGGTCAAAGATTGATCTTGAAGAAGCACACTGGCTTGGCTGTTCCTATGTCATCACCGCCGTCGAACAAGGGCGCGCGACCATCACCAACTCGTTCCGTCTGCAAGGCGCCAGCGAAGAAGAAAAACAATTTGTTCAGGAAGAAATTCAGGTGGGCGATGGAATAATTCAGCGTTCGGCGTCATCAGCAGCGGCGGGTCGCTGTTCAGAATAAATTTCCAGCAATCTGCGGGCAGCGCGGAAGGATGTGGTGCGTCCCTCGATAACTTCTTTTTCAAGCTGGTGCTTCGACTTCATCACTTCGGCATTTGCGTCAAACAGATGCAAAAGCCCTTGCTCGATAATCTCGTGCATCCAGCTGAGCGTTTGACTGCGACGCAAATCTTCAAACCAGCCGTTGGTGCGGGCGAGCGCGGCGTACTCAAGGACTGCCTGCCAGAGTTCAGAGATTCCACTACCGCTGTGCGCTGAACAACATTGTGCGCGTGGCATCCAGCCGCTGGCCGAAGCGGGCAAATAATGGAGCGCGTTCTGCGCGTCGTGCCGTGCGCGTTCAGCGGCGCGGATGTTGTCCCCATCGGCCTTGTTGATTAGAACCAGGTCGGCCATCTCCATCACGCCGCGCTTGATGCCTTGCAGTTCATCGCCTGCGCCTGCAAGCAGCACGAGCAGAAAAAAATCCACCATGCCGTGGACTGCGGTTTCGGATTGCCCGACGCCGATCGTCTCAACAATGATGCTTCGATATCCTGCTGCTTCGCAAAGCAACATCGCCTCACGAGTGCGGCGCGCAACACCGCCGAGCGAGCCGCGTGAGGGCGTTGGCCGGATGAAGGCGTTGTCACTCGCGGCAAGTTGCGTCATGCGCGTCTTGTCGCCGAGAATGCTGCCGCCGCTGATCTGGCTGCTGGGGTCGATTGCGAGAACGGCGACCTTCTGCTGCTGCTCCTCGATGAGATAGATGCCGAGCGATTCAATCAGGCAGCTTTTACCTGCGCCGGGTACGCCGGTGATGCCGAGACGAATGGAGTTGCCGCTGTGAGGGAGGCAGTCTTCAATAATCTGCTCGGCGAGCATACGGTCAGCGTCGCGCGTGCTTTCGATCAGCGTGATGGCACGGGCGAGCGTCGCACGTTCGCCAGCCAAAATTCCCTCAACGTATTGCTCTCGGCTTAGCGGACGGCGACCGATGGATGCGAGCGAGGAGACGCGCGAAAGCAGCTCGGCCGGCGGTTCCTGCGCCTTGCAGCCGGGCACTTCATGCATCGCGCTCTTGATCTCATCAGCCAATCAAACATTGCCTCCAACAGCAACGCCGTTGAGTATGTCGAGCATCTTTTGTGCGGCAATGGGGATGACGGTGCCGGGACCGAAAATGCCGGCTGCTCCGGCCTTATAGAGGAACTCGTAATCCTGCGGCGGAATGACGCCTCCGACAATGACCACAATATCTCCGCGGCCAAGACGGCGCAACTCATCGATGAGCTGCGGCACGAGCGTCTTGTGTCCGGCCGCACGCGAACTGACGCCAACAAAGTGAACGTCACTTTCGACGGCGTTACGAGCGACCTCCGCAGGCGTCTGAAAGAGAGGACCGATGTCGACATCGAAGCCGATGTCAGCGTACGCCGTGGCGACAACCTTCGCTCCGCGGTCGTGTCCGTCCTGTCCCATCTTGGCGATCAGGATGCGCGGACGGCGGCCTTCAGCCTTTTCGAACTCCTCCGCCATGCGGCGCGCCTTGTTGAACTCGGCGGCGTTGCCGCTCTCAGCCGAGTAAATTCCGCTGATGGTGCGCATGGTTGCCTCATAGCGACCCCAGACCTTTTCAAGCGCCGATGAAATCTCACCGAGTGAGGCGCGTTTGCGCGCTGCGTCAACCGCACACTCAAGTAAATTGCCTTCGCCGGAGCGGGCGCACTCTTCCAGTGCAGCGAGTGATGCGCTGACTGCCGCGGGATCGCGCTCGGCCTTGAGCTGTGCAAGACGCTTGATCTGCGAATCACGCACTGCGGCGTTATCGATGTCGAGCACCGGAATCTTCGGCTCTTCCTGCGTGCGGTATGCGTTGACGCCAACGATAATGTCGCGGCCTGAGTCGATGCAGGCCTGGCGACGCGCTGAGGCTTCTTCAATGCGCATCTTGGGAATGCCGGTCTCGATCGCCTTCGCCATGCCGCCGAGGGTTTCCACCTCTTCTATCAAGGCCCAGGCCGCTTGCATCAGCTCATCGGTCAGGCGTTCAACGTAGTACGAACCGGCCCACGGGTCGACGATGCGCGTGATATCGGTTTCTTCCTGGAGGTAGATCTGCGTGTTGCGTGCGATGCGCGCGCTGAAGTCGGTTGGCAGCGCGAGCGCTTCATCGAGCGCGTTGGTGTGGAGCGACTGAGTGTGACCGAATGCCGCGGCCATGGCTTCAATGCATGTGCGCGGAACA
>CAIMNN010000122.1 GCA_903842845.1 uncultured Acidobacteriaceae bacterium
CCGCCGAAACTTGAAAACCCACGGACGGTAGTCGGGCGTTCAGAGCTACTGGCTTCTGCCAAAAGGAAGCGGAAGCTCAACTGAGAACCACCTGTTTCTGGAACCACTGGACTCGACATTTTCAAACTGAACTTACTATCCAAATTTACTATCCACGCATGTCAAAATACGCAAAAAGTGACAATTTCAAGCAAATTGGCTCAAATTTTAAATTGAGAAGATGTGGCGTTAAACCATTGTATTTAATGCATTTTCTTGTAATACCTGAGGTTTATGTGAAATCCTCGATTTTGGTTCTTGGGAAGCTGACGTTCTGCCACTGAACTACTCCCGCCCGGTGGTTAAAGAGATTATAACGCCGGAAGAGGAAATGACTGCAATAGGGCGGATTTCTACACAACGATAAAACTTTTCAGAAATACTCAACGCACTTCGCGCAGCGGGCGGGCGGAGGCGTTGTATTGCTGCTGCTCAATCTCGGCGAGGATGGAGAGCGCGATTGCGGCGGGGTCGGCGGCGGCGAGGTCGAGACCGACGGGCGAGTGGAGGCTGGCGAGCCATTCGTCGATGTGGGCAGGAGTGGCGGGCAGGTTGAGGAGGCGTGTTGCTTCTTCGAGGAGCTCGCGCGTACGGCGCTTGGGGCCGAGTACGCCGACAAATTTTGGTGGAGGGAGTTGCGGGTTGGAGAAGAGCGCGGCGAGTATGCGCGCGTCCTGGTCGAAGCTGTGCGTCATAACGACGACGGCGTCGGTGGGTTTGATGTCGCAGGGGAGCGGGGCGGCGGGGTGGTCGGTGATGGTGAGTGGAAGAACGAGGTCGGCCTGGGGGAGGCGCTCGGGCGTTGCGAGATGCGAGCGGCCGTCGGCCACAGCGACGAACCAGCCGAGTTCATGTGCGATGCGCGTGAGAGGTTGCGCATCGTTGCCTGCGCCGAAGATGAAGAGGCCGGTCCGGGCGGGCGCGTGTTCGATTGATATTTTTACTGGCTCGTCGACGATTGGTTTGTTCTGCTGCGGTGAGTGCAGCGCCTGGCTTGAGTACCAGGTGAGGGCCTGGGCGAGGTCGGGCGCGAGGTCGACGGGGTAGATGCTGAGATGCGCCTGCTGAATGGCGATGGCACGGCAGGCGATGTGCTCGCCCTGCGCGATTGTTGCGATGCCGGCTGGCAGTCGATGCGTGTACGCGAAGTCGAGAGCTTCGAGTGTGGGCTGCGCTGTGGTGTGTTGCTCGAGAAGGATGTGGAGGGTGCCGCCGCAGCCGGAGCCGTAGGGGCGTTCGCCGTCGTCTTCGCGGGTGGAGAATTTTTCGACAATGGGGCCGTTTTGTGTGAGCCAGAATGCGCGGCGGGCAAGCTCGTCCTCGAGGCAGCCGCCGCTGATGGTTCCGGCGCGGCGGCCATCGGAGGAGACGAGCATGCGCGCGCCAACCTTGCGGTAGCTGGGGCCATCGACGTGGAGGATGGTCGCGAGGACGTAGTCGATGTGTGCGGGTTCGAGTTGATGCCAGAGGGCGAGGATGGGCCCGAGGTCGTTCATGAATTCAGTTTACGCCGGTGAATTAGAAATTGAAGCCAAGCGACATTTGAATCTGGCGGGGCGCGCCGATGGTGTGGGTGACGATTCCTAATCCAGATGGACAACTATAAAAATTATTGACTGCGCCGGTTGTGCCGCAGCCGGTGGGGAGGACGGGCGTGCCGGCGACGGGGAATGCGTCGTAGTTCGTGTTTTGCGAGAGGTCGTTGCCGGGCGCGTCAAAGCTGGTTGTGTTGGTGAGGTTGAAGACGTCGAGCGTGTAGCGGAAGTTGTATTTCGAGCGCAAGGTGAGGGTTTTGATGAGCGAAATATCGGCGCGCTTTTGAAAAGCCTGGCGGAAGATGTTGCGTTGTCCGGTGGTGAATCCGGTCTCGTAGGGATCAGTTGAGGGGATTGCGCCGCCGAGTCCACCGGCGGGGAGAAGTGGAATGGAGAAGCATGTAGCGTTGAGCGCGGGATGGCCGCCGAGTGGCGTCCACGCGCCGCTAGCGCCGGTGCGGGCCGAGTGCGGAGTGCAGCCGGGTGCGAGCGGGACGATGGGGTTGGTGATGCCGTCCTCGGTGGAGTAGTAGATGCTGCCGACGGCACCGGAGTAGTCGATGATGCTGTAGGGCTGGCCGCTTTGGAGCGTGGTGAGGCCGGCGAGTTGCCAGTTGTTTGCGAGCGCTGCGAGCAGCGAGCGCGCGCGCGCGCGGTCGGGCAGCGCGAAGACGTAATTGAAATTGATTACATGCGTCCGGTCGAAGTCCGCGTTGCCGTAACTTTGCCGCAGGTTGAGCGGATTGTTGCCGCTGAAGAAGTTGCCGAGTCCGCTTTGCTCGTCGAGCGCGTGTGAGTAGGTGTAGCTGAAGCCGAGCTGGACGCCGTGGCTCATGCGTTTTTCAATGTGCGCTTCGAGTGCGTTGTAAGAGGAGATGCCGACAGCTTTGTACGAGATGGATTCGGCGGCGTAACCAATGTAAGGGACGCGCAGGTCGACGTTGCCGCCTTCGTAGGTGGCGAGGTAGTTTGTGCCATCGTCGAGTTGTGCGCCGACGACGTTGTAGCCGTAACTGAATTTTTGTTCGAACGAGCTTCCGGCGAGTGCGGGGTTCGTGGGCGAGACGATATTCGGCTGATTGAAAGGGATGGGGATGACCTGATGACGGCCGAGATTACCGATGTAGCCGAGCTCGAACATGAGGTCGCTGCGCGGCTGCCATTGCAGGTCGAGCGTGTAGTTCATCGAGTAGGGCAGTTTGTTGGCGCGGTCGTAGACGCCGAGCGAGATGGGCTGGCCGTTGAGGTTGGCGATTGCATTGGCGTTGGGCAAATAGTTTGCGAGGTCCGAAGCCTTTGGGTTTCTGGGCGGCGGAAGCAGCGATGTGCCGTACGGATTTTCCAGATTGCCCTGCGCATCAGTGCCGCCGCAGGTCGCGATGTAACCCTGATAAAGATATTGAGTCGCCACCGGGCAAGTGGAAACGTTGACGAAGGGCAGTTGCTGGTTGACGCCGAATGAGCCGCCGGTGACGGTTCCGATTGCGTAAGCAGGGGAGAGAAAGCTGAAGAGCTCGCCGCGGTCGTAGTAGAAGCCTGCGCCTGCGCGGAGCACGAGCGCGTTGTGGAAGCGCGCGGGCTGCCAGGCTGCTCCGACTCTAGGGGCGATGCCCCACTGGCGGCCAGTGAGCGTGGTGTCGCTGACGCCGAGCGTGCCGTTCTTGTTGTTGCCGGCGATGATGAGGCCGGGATTGGTGATGGTGTCGGAAGCAACAGCGTAGGAGTAGAGCGTGGGCTCAAAGTTGAAGATGCGTCCGAATTTTTCAGTGAGGCCGGCGTCCCAGTCGTAGCGCACGCCGGCGGTGAATGTGAAAGTGGGCGTGGAAAGGAATTTGTATTGCGCGTATGCGCCGAGTTGGTTGGCGCGGTAGTAGCGGTTGGCGTCGCCCTGAAGGAAACTTGAAACATAAAAGCCTGTTGCCGCGCTGCCCGGCGTGACGAAGCCTTGCAGCATCTGGCTGAAGTCGTCGGTGGCGATGGTGCCGCTGCCGGTGCGTTTGTCGATGGTGTTGAGTTGCGTGTAGCTGTAGTTTGCTCCGAAGGCGAATTGGTTGCGGCCGGGGACCCAATCAATATTTATGCTCGGCGCAATGCGGTTTTGAAAGACGCCGGTGTTGGCGGTTTGGCTTTGCGCGTTGGGGCCGATGTTGAGAACGGCCATCGATAAACCCGAAGGCTGATATTTGCCGAGAACGTTGTAGACGGTGACGCCGGGGAAATAATTTGAGCCGAAGAGGTTGATGGCGCCGGTGCCAAAGTTGCCGCCGGGGATAGACGCGGGACTGAAGGGCTGCTCGTTGGTTGCGTAATTTTTCTCGCGGATAAAGCCGAGGGTCTCGGTGGTGCTGATGCGCGAGTTCACGATGAAGCTGTTGATGATGGATAAGACGTGCGCGCCGGAGTCGAGATGCTCACTGAAGCCGGGGATGCTGGAGAATGCGTAGGGCGAGAGCGTGGGATCGTGTTGGTAGAAATATTTGAGCGCGAGCGTGTCACGGGTACTGGCGTTCCAGTCGAGGTCGGCGACGGCGAGGTCGGCGGTGAAGATGCCGGTGCCGGGGATGAAGGCGTTGTCAATGTGCGCGGCAGATGGTGTGATGTTTTTTGCTGCGAGTGCGTCGTTGGGTATGAGCCAGCGGCCGGGTTCGCCGGGGAGAGAGGGCGAGTTGAAAAGAGTGAGAGCGAGCTGGTCGATGTTGGAGGCGGTGAGTGCGGTGCCAAACGCGTTGTTGGTGATGGAGGCGAGTGCGCCGGGTGAGCGGTCATCGCTGAGGCCGACAGGTACGTCGAGGAAACTGTCGCCGACTTCCTGATCGGAGGCGTGGATGTGATGGTATGCGGCACAGGCGAAGAGTTTGTTTTTGATAATGGGGCCGCCAAGTGTGAAGCCGGCTTCGGTGCGGTGGAGCTCAGGAACTTTTAAGTTGGCGGGGATGTCAGCGTCCTGATTGAAGAAGAAGGGCGCGGCGTTGAGCCAACTGGTTCCGCGGCGAAGATTGGCGGAAGCGTGCAGCGTGTTGGTGCCGGATTTCGTACTGAGGTCGATGTGCGCGCCGGAAGTTGAACCCTGCGATGCGTCGTACATTGCGGCGTTGACGTGGAGCTCTTCGATGGTGTCGGGCGCGGGAGTGGGGAGCGCGTTGCCGATGGAGAGATAAATCGAGGCCGCCGAGTTGAGCACGCCGCTACTTGAACCGTAAACGCCGACTCCGTTGCTGATGCGCGAGTTGGCGACCTGGCTGGTGCTTTTGCCGTTGAACAGATTGCTGGAGTCGACGCCGTTCAGGCTGAAACTATTGGAG
>CAIMNN010000123.1 GCA_903842845.1 uncultured Acidobacteriaceae bacterium
CGTCACTCCTTCTCTGGCTTTGGCCAGAGGGAGTCGGCGAATTTGAGGGGATTACTGGACAGGTGGCTCCATTGAGCGAGATCATGGAGTCACTACGTGAGCATGGAGTCAAGAGTGTGAGCGACAATGGTGTGCTGGGTGATCCGAGGGGTGCATCTCGCAAAGAGGGAGAAGCGTTGTTCGCCACACTGACATCGCAGTTGCTCACCACTATCGAGAAGAGGTTTGACCAATGAGTCGAGTTGCCATTGTGACCGGGGCCGCACGAGGGATTGGGGCGGCCGTCGTAGACAATCTCGTGGCACAAGGTATGTCGGTTGTCGCAGTTGATCGCTGCCGAGATGATCCATCGATCCCCTATGCGTTGGCGACAAAACAAGAACTTGATCATGTGGTGAGTCGCCATGGCTCGCACGCATTGGCCCTGGTTGGAGATGTCCGATCAGCATCTGACATGGCATTGGCGGTAGAAACAGCGGTCGAGCAGTTTGGTGGACTCGATGTTGGCGTGGCGTGTGCTGGCTTCATCGCTGGCGGGGTTCCGCTTTGGGAGATGGATGACGCTGCCTATGACACAGTGATCGATATCAACCTGCATGGGACTCGGCGACTCTTCGACGCGGTTGCGTCAAGATTGGTCTCGTCTCCGGTCGAACACGGACGGATGATTGCCGTGTCCTCGGCAGCGGGTCTGATCGGCGTCCATAATGCAGCGGCATACGTTGCCGCAAAACACGGTGTCATCGGTTTGGTGAAAGGTTTGGCGAGTGATGTCGCAGGTACAGGCATCACGGTCAATGCCATCTGTCCTGGGTCAACGGATACTTCCATGCTCGGAGCGTCGGCCAAACTTTACGGCTTGGATTCACCCGAAGAGTTCGCAAACCATCAACTTATTGGGCGGCTTCTCACCCCGCAGGAGCCTGCAGCACTCATTGGCTGGCTCGCATCAGAAGCATCGAGCGGTGTCACCGGAACTGCGTTGCCAGTCGATGGTGGAATGACGGCGACGTGAATCACCTAGCTGATGCGGCAGTCGCTGCTTTCCAGAGCGAGAGGTAACTCCGATACGTGATGGCATCGGTCACGTAACCAGAGGCAACCAATTCAGCGTGATACCGGGGAAGATTCCTCCATGGGATTCCCATATCAACATGGTGTGCCAAATGCCAGCCGGTGTTATAGGGAACAAACCAGAATCGAGCAAGAAGGTGTTGGCTCACATTATGAGTCGTCGCTCGCCGGTCACCGCTTCTTTCCATCCCGCCGTGCTCACCGATCGCACGGAGCCGGTTCAGCACTCTCCACTGAGTCATCCAAGGAAGCCACCACAACAAGGGGTAGATCCACCACTCGCCAGTTGCGATCCAGGAACCCGCCCAAAGTCCCAACTGAATAAGAAGAATTGGGACGGCAATGTTTCTTCCTTGCGCGGTCTTCGTTGCTCGCAACAATGCCCAGAAGTTTTTCCAACCTGAAATTCCCAACGCGTCTCGAAGGAGACGCCGACGAAGATCTGAGGGTTCACAGGGATAGCCCTGATAGAACCCCATATCAGGTTCATCAGGTCCAAACTCATCTCGATGGTGAGAAAGATGACCGCGACGATAGAGAGTGATTGGAACGAATGCTGGGTAGGCAATCAGCCATGTGCCGACGAAATCATTGAGTCGTTTCTTTGAAAAGAGCAGTTTGTGTGCTGCTTCATGCATCAAGATCGCAAACCGGACATGAATTGGCCCCATCAACAAAAAAGCAAGGAGAACAACCCACCACAGCTGTAGCCATGCAGAAAGCCCACATAAAAGAATGACCCCAACCCAGAGAGCACCCACGCTCAACGCATTTCTTACGTTCGCGATTTTTCTGAAGTCGCCACGTAAATCTCC
>CAIMNN010000124.1 GCA_903842845.1 uncultured Acidobacteriaceae bacterium
ACGCAATCCACGCGGGTTGACGCTTTCGCCCGATGGCTCGAAGCTCTATGCGGCGAACCGCCTCGACGACACGATCAGCGTAATCGACACGCGCACATCGCGTGTCAGTTCGACGATCAAGCTCGACTCGCCTGCCGGCATCAGCGTGCTTCGCAAGGGCGAGCAGACCTTCTACTCTGCGCGGTTCTCTTTCCAAGGGCAGATAGGCTGCGCCAACTGCCACATTGATTCGACGTTTGACGGTCTGACGTGGGACCTGGAGCCTGACGGCTTTGGCCGCGATATTGTCGACAACAGAATGATCGAAGACCTGCGCGACACCGAGCCTTACAAATGGATAGGCACGAACCCGAATCTGCCGACCGAGTGTGGACCAAGAACAGAGAAATATTTCTGGCGGTCGGAGAATTATGATGACCTGACACTCGCCGATCTGACGCTCTACGTCCGTTCGATTGCGCAGCGCCCGCATCGCTGGCGGCAAGCTGGCGGTGAACTAACTGCGGCACAGCAACGCGGCTATGCATTGTTCACGCGCAGCAAAGACAAGTTCGGCGCCGAAATCTCCGAGTACAACCGCTGCATCAATTGCCATAGCGGACCCAAGGGAACGAGCAAAAAGGTATTCGACGTGGGCACGAAGAAGTTGACCGACAACCGGGGCGACTTTGACACGCCGCAACTGACCAACATCGCATTGACAGCGCCGTATCTGCATGACGGCTCCGCACCGACGCTTGAAGAGATATGGACGGTCTTCAATCCGGAAGACAAGCACGGCCGCACGAACGACCTGACCAAAGATGAGCTGAACGACCTCATCGAATATTTGAGGACACGCTGATGAAAAAAATCATCGCTATCGCCGCTTTCGCGATCCTGGCTTCGCCGCTGTTTGCATCGGACACTCCGCAGATGCCGCGCTTCCATTTTGAGAACTTCACGACAGCCAATGGCCTGCCTGACAATCACGTTTACTCAGTGCTTGTGGACGGCAACCGCATCTGGGCCGGCACTGACAACGGCCTGGGGCTTTACGATAACGGCAATTGGAAGGACTACAACACAAAGGACGTCCTTGCGCATCAGGCGGTGCTCTCGCTTGCGCTCGATAAGCGGACCGGCGACCTGTGGGCGGGGACGATGGGTGGGTTGAGCCGTATCACCGCCGACCGCATCGACACGTTCACGCAGCTCAACTCCGGCCTGAGCAACAATATTGTCTACGGCGTCTCTATCTCGGGTAATGAACTTTGGGTTGCGACGGCCGCGGGCGGCTGCAAGCTGAACCTCGAAACAAACCAATGGACGCTTTACAACGAGCGCAACACACCGATGGCCGAGATCTGGGTTTATGCCGTGAATGCGACGCCTAATAAGGTCTACTATGCGGTGTGGGGTAGTGGCGTTCTTGAGTACGACCAGAAGACGCAGAAGTGGGACAAGTACGACGACCCGGACGGCGAGACGGAGATTGTGCTCTTCAAGGACCAGGGGCTCATCCACGAGATCGTCACCAGCGTCAGTTATGTGGACGGCATTCTGTGGGCGGCGACGTACTTCGGCGACAGCCGTTACGACGGCCGCTATTGGCACAATTTTTTGACCAAGGACAGCGGGCTGCCGTCGAACTTCACGAACACGGTGAAGGGTCTGGACGCCAACCGCGCGTGGTTTGGCACAGACAAAGGCCTTGCCTATTACGATGGAAGCAACTGGTCGGTGTACCGCCCCAATCTGAAAGACCACAAACCTGAGATGTATGTGCGCGACGCGAATGGCGTGGTCACGAATGTGCCTGTCGATTCGGCACCAGCGCACAACTACATCCTCGGCCTTGATTTTCAAGGAAACGATATCTGGGTAGCCACGGCAGAAGGATTGAGCCATGGCATCCGTCAACCGTAAACGCAGCAGATACCCCGTATCAAAAAAATCCTCAAGGAGTCATAACCATGAATTCATTTGCAGACATTCTCGAAGGGATTGGCAAAGCGCCAATCCAGATGAAAGCCATGACCAACCTGAAAACCCTGAACGAGGCGTATGACTACGAGAAGCCGAGCAGCTTTTCACGCGGCGTGCGCATCGACCTGAACGGGGTGACCATCCTTCTTATCAGCGGCACGGCGAGCATTGATGAGAACGGTGTCAGCGTCCACATCGGCGACTTTGATGCGCAGTTGCGGCGCACATACGACAACATCACCAGGCTGCTGGAGAGCGAAGGCTGCACGTGGCACAACATCGTGCGCACAAGCTGCTACCTGCGGGACATCGACCGCGATTACGACGCGTTCAACATCGGACGCACGAAGTTCTTCAAGGAGCAGGGTATCGAAGTGCTGCCCGCATCGACCGGTATACAGGCGCATCTTTGCCGCCCGGAGTTGCTGATCGAGATCGAAGCGATTGCGATGTTCCGCACCAAAACAGACGAGAAGTAGGAGCTGTATATGCGTAACGGATGGATTCCGCTGGCAGCCTCGCTGGCCATTGCTGCGGCCAGCACAATTGCCGCTCAAGATGCTCGCCCCACCGCACATCAGTGTGAGTGCGGAGCCCATCCGCCGGGTCCGCCAAAGGACCGCGTAGTTGCACCGTATGCCGGTGAGCCAGAGGACCTGCGCCCCTACTCGAAGTTCGCCGAGCCGTACGATTACAACTATGTTCATCCGAACATCTACTCTGGCGCGGGGCGTGAAGTGCCTGAGCCGAAAGACATCACAGAAGTGCGCATCGGTTTCTTTGGGCCGCTTGAGAACAATCCTGACTCGACGCTTGGGCTGCGCATGTTGCATGGCGCGCAGTTGGCAGTGGAAGAGGCCAATGCACGAGGCGGTTATGGCGGCAAGCCGTTCAAGCTGATGCTCCACAATGATTACGACAACTGGCAGGCGATGGCCGTGGCTGGCTACAACCGGCCGACGGACCAATCAATCTGGGGCTCGGCCTCGGACGAGACAGTGAAGATGGTTTACGACGACAAGGACTGGGCGATCTTCGGCTCCATCAGTTCGGAGTCTACTCACATTGCCATTCGCGTCGCACTGCGCGCTGAGATTCCGATAGTGAATTCCGCGTCGACCGACCCGACAATTCCTGAGACGTACATTCCCTGGTACTTCACCGACCTTCAGGATGACCGCGTGCAAGGCTTGACACTGGCGAGGCGCATCTTCACGGAGCGCGGGTTGAAGCGTGTGGCGTTGCTGCGCATCAACAATCGCTATGGACGTTTTGGCGTGCTTAAATTCCGCGATGCGGCGCGCAGGCTTGGGCATCCGGTGGTGATCGAGCAGAAATTTCGTGCCGCGGATACCGATGTCGCACAGCAACTGCGAGTTATTGCGGAGTCGCGCGTTGACGGTATCGTCATCTGGGCCGACCAGCCGCAGACTGCGATGGTTCTCAAGCAGATGCGCGCGGCGGGCATGAAGCAGCCGGTTTTTGGTTCTTATCGCACTATCGGCGCGGATATGCTGGCCGCGGCCGGTGATGCAGCCGAAGGGTTTGAGGCTGTGTTCCCTTACGACCCATCGCGTAATGACCCGGCATGGGTTGATTTCAATAAACGCTTCGAAGCGCGCTTCCATGAGCCGACCGAGGCTTTTTCCGCGCTCGCGTTTGACGCGATGAATGCACTGCTTGATTCGATCTGCAAAGCGGGGCTGAACCGCGCACGGATTCACGATGCGCTGGCCAACATCGACGACTACCAGGGCGTAACCGGCGCGATGCACTTTGACCCGAACCAGAAAAATGTGGCGTCAATGTATCTTGCCACTGTGCACAACGGCAAGGTCAGCTATCGACTGGCGAAGATGGAGAAGGAACCGGCAGCGAAGGCCGATGCTGCTGTGCCGCAAAAGCCTTATGCGGCGATCAGTGAGCAGACGGTTGAGTACAACGGGCCACATGCAAACGCGGCTGCTTCTTCGACTGTCATTCTCTTCGGGCCGAAGGCGGCAGAGATTGCAAAGGCGTACACGGGTAGCGCGCTGCATTTGATTGCAGTCGAGAGCGGGCAGTCTTGGGGCAAAGCGTCGAGCGAGTTGGTGAATGCGCTTAGTGGCTCACATGCGCTGGCGATTGTTGCGCTTGACCGCGATTCGGCGCATCTCTCAACGCAGATGGCATTGAAATTTTTTGTCCCTGTGCTAGCAATTTCGCAGGACAAAACTCTCACATCGGTCAATATTCCGTGGATATTCCGTGAGCCGGAAGGTGCGACCGCTGTTACTTCGCTGCTCTTGATCGAGACAGCATACAGTCAGGGTGCGCGCACACCGGAAGCGTTGCGCAATCTGCTGGCCTCAGGCCATGCGGTTGCTGATGTGGCCTTCCTTAGCAGCGGCGAACCCGTTCAATAGGTCAGGTTCACGGCAAAGAAGAAGGGCGGCCATTGAGGCCGCCCTTCTGTTTGTTTCAAACCGCAGTCTACGGCAAGTAGTAGCGGAAGGTTGTCAGGAACATGTTGTCGATGCCCTTGGCGCCGATACCTGATGCACCCGACCAGCCCTCACGAACGGCGTAGCCGTACTGGAGACCCTGACGCAGGCGACCCTTGTCACCCTTGTAGAGGTCGTACCAGTAGCCGCCTGTGAACTCCTGCACGTCGCGAGTGTTTGCGCCGCAGCTGCCGCCCGGCAGATAACCGGTTGAACCACCGGCATTCAGACCAGGTGTAGCAATCGAGGTGCAGCCTGAGTTGCTGGTGTACTTGGAGCCGTAACCAATTGCTGTGTTCGACGGAGTCGCGGTGAAGTGTGAACCCCAGCTGCCGCCAGCTTGCATCAGAGAAGAAAGTGTGGCCGTTGTATCGATGCTGGTGGACTTGCCCGCATAGGCGCAAACAGCCTTGTAGTTGACGGTGGTCACGGTCGATTCGCAGAAGGTCGCTGTCGGATCGGCAAGCGTGATACCGTTGGTGACACCGTAATCCGCACGAGCCGCGTAATCGCCACCGTAGTTCATGTAGATGACCAGGCGCGGTGTCGGGTTGGCTTCCAATGTGAAGAGGCCGTTGACATTGTGGATGGGACGGAGCTGACCGGCCGCGTTGTTGGTCACGTCAGAGAGAGTCGAAGCGCTGTAACGGCCAACACCCGAACCATAGAGACCCTTGAAACCGAAGACCAGCTTGTTCTTGGGGAGCAGCGGAACGCGCATACTGCCGCCGAAACCGCCGAGCTTGAGGTTGCTGGTGTAGTAACCGGCTGTTGAGGACTTGGACCATGCAGTGGAACCCGGAGCTTCACCGTTGAAGCCGGCGATATCAACAACGCCGCCATACTTGACTGAGTTCTGGGTCACGCCGGGGTAAACGGTCTCGTGGGCAAAGCCGCCGATTCCGAAGACTTCCCAGTGGCCCCAACCCGGGTCAAAGGTCAACTTGGCGATGACATCCGGAGCCTGGTTGAAGGAGTAGTTGGCGATGTTGCTGTTGGCATATACCGTGTTGTAGACGGGAACAAATGTCTGTTCCTTGTTGCCAGCACCGTCATAGAGCGTCTGGTTGTTGTACTGCTTCACATAAGTTGACAGACCGCTCAGACCAGAGATGGCGCCGTTGTAGAGACCGCCGCCTGCACCTGCGCTGCCAAGCACGGCATACGGTGTATCGCCGGAAAGGGCTGACGAGTAAAGGAGCTGCGGATTTTCAACTGAGACGCCAAAGGCAGCGTGCTTGAAGTTCTTGACTACACGGAAGCCGTACTGGCGCGCGTATGTGAAACCAGGAACGTAGTTGACGTCGATTGTGAGCGGGGTCTTGATGTCGCCCGGCGCAACCGAGATACCCTTGTTACCTTCACTGACGAGCGACCAGAGCTGACCGCCGGCAAAGAGCCACTTGGAGGTGGTCTCAACCGATGCGTAGAGAACGCGCTGACGGAGAACGTAGCTGTTGGACTGGTTGTTGTTCGAGGTGACACCTGTACCGAGGAAGTCAGCCTCGTAGTAGCCGCGCAGCGTGCCCCAGCTGGTCTTGCCCTCGGCAAGCAGAGAAAGGCGTGACTGACGGCCGGTTCCGAAGAACTCGCTCAGCGAGTAGGCATCGGCGCCCTCGTAAGGAATCGAGCTGAATGCGGTCGGGATGTCGCCGCCGGTGGCCTTGGTGCGGTAGACAGTTTCAGCCGCCACGAATCCGCCCGGAGTCAGCGTGATGCCCTTGTAATGAAGTGTGCTCGGGCTCTCAACGGACTTCTTGAGCTTGGTCGTTTCGTCCGAGACGGTCGTGATCAGGTTGACCTGATTCAACTTGAGGTCCTTGACGGTCGTGTCCAGAGTGCTGACAGCGGCGGCGTTGTTGCTGATCGCCTGCTGCTGCTCGCTGGCCGCGGCATTGGCGCGGGCAGCTTCAGCCTGTGCTGCGGTTGCGTCGGCCTGAGCCTTCTGCAACTGGGCATCCTTGGATGCGATGTCGCTCTTCAGACCGTTGATCTGACCCTGGAACTCCTCGCGGATCTGCTGGAGTTGCTCTTCAACTGTTGGCTTGGCCACCTTCTTCTTGGCGGTCGTCTTGGCGGTCGTCTTGGTTGCTGTTGCCTTCTTGTCTTTAGCTGCGGGCTCGGCGGCTTTCACCTGCACCGCAACAAGTCCCGCGCACAAAACCAGCGCGGCTACAGCCTTGATCTGAAAATTCATAAGGCCTCTCTCTCGATTCCTCTCAAAAATCTTCCACGCACACTCAAGTGCAATGTGAAGTTATAACGAACCCACTCAGTCCCAGGCTGTCTAGCGCGTTCATGCTGCGTGAGCAGTCATATCCGCTACAGCGTGATGGCAAAAATCCCTGTTTTAGCGGGCAAAAGAACTAGTAATTATTCCCTTGCAGCCACAACAGGAACCATCGCCTGAACTGCGTGGATTTCCTTATACAGACTCGCAGCAGCTTTTGAATGGATGAAGAATTGAATGTGAAAATAGTGTTACAAAATGCTCATTGTGGAAAAGACGCCCCCAAAATGGGCAGAGCGTCTTAGATCCATCTCCAGATGAAACAACACGGCACAGGTCGTATGATTCGGTTTATTCTTTTGTTTTTGAGTAACTTACGAGGTTACCTAGAATTCGATAAGCACCCGGAACCAGCTCAGGAAGCTGCCGGTAGAGCGCGTATGCGCAATAGATGTAGCGTCCTTTGCCCACGGAAGTGACAAGAACTCCACCCTGTTGAGGGTCCTGGCCCGGATCAGCGGTCTCGGTCAAGGCAGTATAGCGCGCGTCCCAGCTCTTCATGAACGAGTGGCCGCGCTCTTCGACCCAGCCGTTGAAATCCGCATCGGTGATCTGATTGGGCTTGCTGAGCAGCTCGTTTTCCGCGATGAGCTTCAACGGCGCGTCCTCTTCTGTAACCCGCTCAGGCATATCGCCGAGTTCGAGTTTGTAAGGCGCGGGGAAATCTCCGCTTTGGTACTGCACGACGAGATTGCCGCCACGGCGGACAAACTCTTCGAGTCGCGGCTCGACCTGCGCTAGCTCAGCGCGAACGGAGTAAGCGCGAATGCCGATGAGGATTGTGTCCCACTGGCTGAGGTCGCTCGTGCGCAGTTCGGCTTCGGTGAGCAGATGCACCTTTGCGCCCATCGCTTCGAGAGCTTCGGGCACGTGGTCGCCGGTTCCCATGACATAGCCGATCTTGAGGCCCGGCTGAACTTTAACGTCCATGCGGCGCGTGCGAAGGACGGCATCCTTATATAGGTTGTAGGGGCGGAGGCCGGTGTAGCAGATCTTCTCCCACCCTTGGGGGTAGACCTTCCCTTCTACAACCGCCTCCGCCGCAATGTGGAGCTCGCCGTCGACAGGTTGGTCGGCCGCTGGTCGGACAGTAAAGTGCAGCGGCTCAGCTGCGCTGGAGCTTTTGCTCTCAAATTTTGTTTCTACGGGTTCGGCGCTCCAGCCGGTGGGGAGCTTGAGCCGGACAACTCCTGATGCTGCGCCGCTGGTTTGCACACGAACTGTCACCGGCAATTCGCCGCCATCGAGGGGGAGAATTTTGGCTTCGGGCTCCATGCTCAGGCCAACAGCCGGAGTGACGACGAGCGGCTCGAAGACGCCGCCTGTTCCCATGACACGCCTGAGGGTCTGCACAACTTCGCCGATGCGCACGGGAAGGCCATCGACTTCGTACTCGGCCCATGCGGTCAGCGGATAGGCCGCGAAGGATTCACCGCGGAGATTTGCGTTGGCCACGTCATAGTAAGGCTGCTCGATTGTGGAGCGGTGAAAAAATGGTTCGGTGGACGGTTCGTTTACCGGAGCTGTGACTGCAAAGAGTGTGTCGGTTCCGGGAGCGTCTTTGCCGCCAAGCTGCTCAATGCTCCAACCGGAAGTGTCGCCTTCAAGCCATATGCGCTTCGGATGCAGCTCGCGCTCGGCCGCAGTCAGGTGCACTCGGACGAGGAAACGCTCGCCGGGTTGAATGTTGCGCGGAGTCTCGTCGATGCCGGAGCGGCTCGGCGGGCCGCTGTTGTTTTCTTTTTCGTGTGCGGCGCGGAAGGCTTGCAGTTCGACGCCCTTAATGGATGCGATTGCGCGTTGAAACTCGGCGAGCTTTGAATCGATTGCTGCGCTCAGGTCGGCGCGTGCGTCGTCGCTCAGTTTTTCATTGGCGAGCTGTTCGCGGAGCTTGAGCGCAGCGCGGTAAGCCTCGGTCAACAACGCGAGGCTCTTCCCCGGAGCGCTGGGCTTCAACTCCATACGAACTTCAGCAAGCTTCGCATCGACGGTTGATGCAAGTTCGTCAAACTCTTTCGTTGTGCCACTGCCAGCGAGTTTTACAAGCGCTGTCCACGATTCCCAACCTTGCGGGAAGTAATCACCGGTTGCGGCAGCACTGCGCCACTCCTCGCTGCGCGCAGCATAGAGGTGATACTCCGACTCAGTATCGCCGCTGAGCGCAGGCGAGCCGCCACCGTATTGCGAACGCTGCAAGCCCCAGCCCTCGCGCGCTATCTGTGCGGCGCTGCGGCCGAGCACAGGGTCCCGCACGCCGACCGGGATGCGCAGGTCGGTCGATGGGTGAATCTCGCTCCACTCCTTGGTCACGTAGTTGTAGAACTTTGCCGGAGCCCACTTGCCGGTTGCGTAATCAAACATTCCCTTGTCGGTGATTGGCGCAAAAGGAATGCGAGCGTAGACGGCAAAAGGCCTCCACGGGCGAAGGCCAAGCTTGAACTGCTGAGGAAAAACATTCGGATCGCCCGCGGCATCATAAGTTTCCTGCGCGATCTCGCCTGAGACCTGATGATGGCCGTGACCATCGGTGATGCCGCCGATGAATGTCGAAGTGATGACCCAGGGACGCTCACGGCGAACGGCGAGCACTGCATCGTAAAGTACACGGTCGTGCCCCCATTTTTGCATTGACTCTTCGCGCGTCTTCGAGAAACCAAAATCAGCTTCGGTGCCCCAGTACTGGCGTACGCCGTAATACTCGCCCGCGGCCAGCAGCTCATTGGTGCGCATCAGGCCGAGCGCGTCATAGGTCTCGCTGCCCATGGCATTCTGCCCGCCTTCGCCGCGCGTCAGCGTGAGGAGCGACGCACGCGCGCCTTTAACGCGGCTCTCATAGGTAAGCATGGCGCCGTCTTCGTCGTCGGGGTGCGCGACGATGGCCATCACGCTTTTGAAGGTGCTCAGGCGGCGCAGGCTCTCTTCGATTGCTGCGTAGCCGCGGTCCTCTGGCAAAGGCAACGCGCTCACTCGCGCATCGGGACGAGACTGCGCTGAAGCACAAAAAACGGCCATGAGCGGCAGTGCGAGGAGCAAAACGCGGTGACGGCGAGCAAAAATCTTCATCCTGCTCAGTGTACAATCCGCACAGCATCCCGATGAACCAGACCGCCCATTTAGACCGCCGCATCGGCCTCCGCTCCGCAGTCACGCTCAACATGCTGGAGATGATCGGCGTTGGCCCGTTCATTACGTTGCCGCTCATCATCGCCGCAACCGGCACCGGGCTTTCCATCTGGGCGTGGGTGCTGGGCGCGCTGATCGCAATCGCCGACGGACTGGTGTGGGCCGAACTCGGCGCGGCTTTTCCGCAAGCCGGCGGGTCTTATACTTTTTTGCGCTCCATCTACGGGCACGAGCGCTGGGGCAAGTGGCTCAGTTTTCTTTACGTCTGGCAGGTCACCTTCACCGCGCCTTTTTCGATCGCTTCGGGATGCCTGGGGCTCTCCGGATTTTTGGCATGGTTCTGGCCGGCGCTGGACCGCGCACCGCTGGCCGCGCTGCCATCACTGCACTACACAAATTTCACCGCCGCGCTGGTAGTTCTTGCGGTCACGACGCTGCTTTACCGCAAGCTCGGTTCAACGACCAAGCTCGCGTGGCTGCTTTTCTTCGGGGTGCTAGCCGCGATTGCCGGAGTTCTTGCTTCAGGCATAGCAACCGGGTTCACAGCCGGCTTTGCGCATGCAGCTTCGCTGCTGTCGGTGAAAGGCGCAACGCTACCGGCGCTCGCACACGGCACGCTGCTGGCCACCTATTGTTACTGGGGCTACTACAACATTTGCTTTCTCGGCGGAGAGGTCCGCCACCCGACGCGGACGATTCCGCGCGCGGTGCTGTTGTCGATCATTTTTGTTGCCACGCTTTATGTGCTGATGAACCTCGCCGTGTTGCCAGCGCTTTCACAGATGGCGGCGACACCATCGACGACGAGTTCGCTTTTGCGCTTGCAACTTGTAGCCGAGATTGCCGGGACTGCCTTCGGCCCTGCCGCTGGAGTTCTGCTGGCCGGACTCATCATCTGGACTGCTTTTGCAAGCATCTTCTCGTTGCTGCTCGGCTACTCACGCGTTCCCTATGCCGCTGCGCAGGATGGAAATTATTTCAGCTCGCTCTCTACGCTGCACCCGACGTTGCACATTCCACACCGGTCGCTCATTCTGCTTGGGCTCATCGCAGCGGTCTTTTGCTTCTTCCCGCTCTCTACGGTCATTACTCTATTGGTCGTCACGCGCATTCTGCTGCAATTTATTCCGCAGCAGCTCGGCGTCATCCTGCTGCGCGCAACCAACCCTGAGCAGAACCGCCCTTACAAGATGCCGCTTTTCCCGCTGCCGCCGCTGATTGCACTGGGCGGGTTCATATTCCTACTCAGCGAACGCGAGCATGCCCTGCTGGCGATGATGGTTACAGCGGCCATCGCCGTGAGTGGGACATTACTATTTTTGTGGCGAGCGCGGCGGCAAAAAGAGTGGCCGTTTGATTCCGTCGAAACAATGCTGTAACCAATGAGCGCCACTAGCATCTAAGAGAATGTAACGCTGGAGGCCGTAATGCTTATTCGCCAATCTGAAGAGATTCCTTCGTCGGAGATAACGCCGAAGGAAGACTACATCAACCGCCGCCGTTTTATCGGTTCGGCCGGGGCAGCCGGGCTTGCGCTTTCCGCCGGGCTGCTCAGCACGCGCGAGGCATTTGCAAGTACCAAGCTGCAAACCGTCAAGAGCGCGTTAACCACAACTGGCGAGGACCTGACCAGCTACAAGGATGTGACCAGCTACAACAACTTCTACGAGTTCGGTACTGGCAAATCAGAACCGGCGATCTACGCAAAGGACCTGCCCACACGTCCTTGGACGCTGAAGATAGACGGCAAGGTGAAAAAGCCTCTGACCTTTGACATTGACACGCTGCTGAAACTGCGCCCGCTCGAGGAGCGCGTTTATCGGCATCGCTGCGTTGAGGCGTGGAGTATGGTGATTCCGTGGATTGGCTACTCGCTCTCGGAGTTGATCAAATTATGCGAACCGTTGAGCACGGCGAAGTATGTGCAGTTCCTCAGTTGGTATGACAAGAAGTATATGCACTGGCCGGGGCAGACCAGCATCAACTGGCCGTACTCTGAAGGGCTGCGCATGGACGAGGCGATGCACCCGCTGACGCTGTTGACATTCGGACTTTACGGCGAAGTACTGCCCAACCAGAACGGCGCACCGCTGCGACTGACCGTGCCATGGAAGTATGGCTTCAAGTCGGCGAAGTCGATAGTCGCGATCCGCTTTTTGGACCACCAGCCTCCGACGACGTGGAACGACCTTGCTCCTGATGAGTACGGTTTTTATTCCAATGTGAACCCCAACGTCGACCACCCGCGCTGGACGCAGAAGACGGAGCGGCGCATCGGGCTGCCGTTTTATCAGCAGAAGCGAACGACGCTCTTTCTCAACGGCTACGCAGACCAGGTGGGCAGTTTGTATGCGGGCATGGACCTGAAGAAGAATTTCTGAGTTTTTTACTTGTCAACTGCGAACGGGTGGAAGTAATTTTCATGGCAGGAGGTCTTTCCCCATGAAGAAGCTGTTCGTAGTTCTCTGTTTTTTCACCGCTCTCACCCTAACCGCGCAGGACGCGGTCAAGGTTGCGCCCAAGAACTTCAAGGTTCTTGTGGACAACGAGCATGTTCGCGTTATTCAAGATACTTTGGCACCGGGCGAGTCCGAGTCTCAGCACACGCACCCTGCCGGCTGGTACTACGTTGTTTCGCCGGGCAAGATGAAGGTCACCTACGCTGATGGCAAGTCCATCATCTGGGAGGCGAAGGTGGGCGAGCAGGCCTGGATGGATGCAGAGGCAGCGCATACATCTGAAAACATCGGCACGACCACGCTCAGCTATGTGCTGGTCGAAGTGAAATCAGCGGCAAAGAAATGATTGAAGGACACTGATTGTGAATAAAAATGTAATTGTAATTTTGAAGGCGGTTGTCTGGGGCGCTTGCCTGTTCCCTTTCGGCTGGCTCGTCTACGGCGCGCTGACCAACCAACTCGGCGCGGACCAGACGGCCGCCATCACTTTTGTCACCGGCAAGACGGCGTTGTGGACGCTGATGGTCTCGCTGGCAATCACGCCGGTGCGGCAGTTGAGCCCGCGACTCAACTGGCTGATAAAATTTCGCCGGTTGATCGGGCTCTTCGCGTTCTTCTACGCGACGCTGCATCTGCTGACATACATCGGCCTCTATGCGAGCTTCGACCCGAACACGATTGCCGATGACGTCACGCGCCGCCGCTTCATTTTTATTGGCGTGGCGGCGTGGCTGATCCTGTTGCCGCTCGCCGCGACGTCAACGAATTGGGCGATCCGCAAACTGAGCGGCAAGCGATGGGCGCTGTTGCACAAGGCGGTTTACTTTGCCGCGCTGGCCGGCGTTATCCATTATTGGTGGGGAGTGAAGCCCGGCGTGCGCACTCCACTGCTGGTCACAGTGGTCTTTGTTGTGTTGATGGCGGCGCGACCGGCGCTGAAGCTCATCAAACGTACACGCTGAGAACAGTTCTATTGAACTTGATAAATGAAGTAAGGATCGCGCATCATGGTTTGGCGGTCGATGGCGACGAGCAGCGAGAGGTGTTCTTTTTGCATGCGCTCGGCAGAGAGCGGTTTGCCTGAAATGAGGAGCACTGGCTTCTCAGTTCCCTGCCTGAGCGCGTCGAGTTCGGCGACGGTGGCTTCATTATCCTCACTGCGCGTTGCAGTCCATACGGTTGCGGAACCCTGAGAATGGTATGCGGGGTAATACGCGCTGGGGCGGCCGAGATAGCCGAGAAGAGCGACGCCATCCGTGTCCGGCTCAATGACCAGAGGATTCATTTCCAGATGATGTGAGGTGAGCCACGCAGCGGTCTGTTGCGCGCCGCTGAAGGGGATGCGCAGCGAGATGATGGCTGTGGCAAGCGCCAGCAGAACCTGCGGTGCAAGTATGGCGAGTGCGACCGGAGCGCGCAGACGCTGCCAGAGCCCTGCGGATGCGGGCGTAGCTTTTGCCAGACGCGCAGCCAGACGCATATCAAGCGCAAAGAGAATCAGGATGGCGAAGAAGAGCAGGCCATAATGGCGCAACGCACCGACGTGTACGGTGACAGCAATCTCAACAAAAGTTAAAAGCGAGACGAGAGTAAAAAGCACGCGAGCGGCTGCGGTGCGGTAGAGAAAAAAGATCACGGTAAAGACGGCAAGCGAGAGCAGGCAGCCACCGACAGCAAGGTGGAAGTCAGACACGGGATAAGAGTAGTAGTAAGGCGTCAGAAGGTCCTTCCAGGGTTGAGGCAGATAGTACTGCGGCACCGGGATAAAGGTCTGCCAGGCTTTGCCTTCAGCGAGCAGGAAGTGAAAAAAGAATGAATGATGAACCGCCCCGTAATTGCGCACGAAACCATCCGGTAGCGGACGGACCGTGAAATAGAAACATATAAGAGCAACGAGGCCTGCGGCACAGGCAGCCCAGAAGGACCTGGACTTCATCTGATGCGCGAGTGAGCGTTGCTCAGGCAGAACAAAAAATGCAGCCAGAAAAAGAACTGCGACAACCGGCAACGCGTAGAAGTGAGTATTGACTGCGAGAGCAAGACAGAGAATCGCCCAGCCGAGTCGCGGACGCTCAAGCGTGAGCAATCGCAAGGCAAGGATGAGCAGAAACGCGGCGGGCATGTAGTTACGCGCGACGATGGCAAAGTCAAAGAAGAGAAAGAAAGAGAAGAGAGCGAGCAGCCGGAAAAGGCGGGAGAGTTCGCGGAAACTAAGCAGAAGAGCCGTGTTGCCGAGTGTAAACAGATAAGTGAAAACTTTGAGCGTGGCGATGGACCAGCCGAGATGCGAAGGCAGATAAAGAAGCAGGAACCAGACGGAAGGATGCCCCTCGTAACGCAAGAAGTGAAAGAGAGCGGCCAGCGATGGACTGTCACGACAGATAAGCCAAACCTGCAACTCGTCATGCGAGAGGTCATGATGCCAGGTGAGAAACCCGACCAGGAGCGCATAGAGCGCGAACACAATTAATTCAACGGACGGTCTCCAACTTGCAGTTTCAGGGGCTTTTTTCGCTTGCATTGGCTCATCATAGCACGATGCGAAATGGCCGCTCTATCCGTTCAGCGGTTCATCGTCACCGGTGTTCGCAAGCAATTCCATCAATGGGAATTGTCAGGCGTGGGCTTGCGTTCGGTGCATGCTGCAAGCTGGACATCGAGGCCCTCTATGTCTTCCTTGAGTTCGATGGGAATTTCTTTTGCCGGATAGACACAGGAAGGCAGCTGAGTCACGACGTCTTTGCCTTTTGCATCTTTTGTGGTCGTAGTGCGGTTCTCATCGCTCGCTTTCACAAAATTGAGAAAGTAGCTACCTTCGGGAACAGAATCAAACCAGAAGTCGCCATCGTTATCAGTAGTTGTTTCGAGGGCAATGGAACGGTCATCGGCGTAAAGCAGCTGAACAGTCGTGTGATTCAACTTGTGGCCATCGATCTCAGCACTGACGGTGCCGTGAATCTCATGCAGTCCTTGAAGCGGGATGATGAGGTCGACATCGCTCAACTGTTGCCCTTCGCTGAGCTTGAAGGTTTGTGCCTTGGAGATGCGGAAGACGTTTCCCAAACAAAAGTGTGAGGAGGAGTCTTCTGTGTCGGTCGGCAGCATCGCGCAGACCGTATATTCGCCTGGAGCGAGGTCGCTCAACAAGTAGCGGCCGTGGCTGTCGCTCTCTGTGGTTGTCGACCAACTACTGAAGAGTCTCAGGCCGACGGTGGAGAATCCATACTTCTCCGATTTGCGCAGCACTTGGAAGTGGATGCCTATCGCCGGCGTGCCATCGTCGTATTCAACCTTGCCGCTGAGTTCGGCGGCGCGCTCGATTGTGATTGTGATCTCATCATCGCGACCGGCGACGACCTCAACCTCGACTAAATGCTCCTTCCAGGCTTTGATGGTAGCAATGTGTTGATCAGACTCGTCCTTGTTCTCTTTTAGGATGTGAGCAATATCGATGCCTTTGGCCGGGTCGAGATAGCCAGGCAGCGTTGCAAAAGCATAATAGTGGCCGGGCGGGACTGCCTCAATGCGGAAGCGTCCATCGAGGCCGGTCATAATTCCGGCGTTGGATGGGAGCGGCTCTTCGTTGGTTGGTTCCTTGTCAGTGCGCAGGGCGGTGAGCGTCACCTTGGCGAAGCGAGCGGGTTTGCCGGTGTCAGAACAGAGAACGATGCCAGTCACAGCGCCTTTGGTCGGGTCTGGTTTGTTATGCGGATGGCGGTCGCAGCCGGCAATGAGCAGCAATGGCAATGCGGCGAAGAATAACTTGGTCTTCATTTTGTCGCCTCTTGCGTGAAGAGTCCTGTGGATGGAGGCAATTCTAATCCCGCCGCGAGACGGACGGGGGCAAAACTGCGGCGATGTTGCGCTGTGGGACCGAGGCGTTTGAGGGCTGCAAGATGCACCGCGGTGCCATAGCCTTTGTGTTGCGCGAGGCCGTAGCCGGGAAATTCTTTTTCGTATTCGGTGAGCAGGCGGTCGCGATGAACCTTGGCGAGGATGCTGGCGGCGGCAATGGAGAAGCTCTTCGCGTCGCCTTTGATAATGGTTTGCTGGCGATGGAGCATGTTGATGGGCATGTTGCCGTCGATGAGGAGCAGGTCGGGCTGTTGCGACAATTGCTCGATTGCGCGGCACATTGCAAGCTTTGTTGCTTCACGGATGTTGATGCGGTCGATGGTGGCGGCGTCAACCTCGGCGATGGCGAAGCAGAGAGCGCAGGCTCGAATCTGGACGTCGAGGATTTTGCGGCGCTCTTCGGTGAGTTGTTTGGAGTCGGTCAGGCCGGGAAGTTCGGCGTGCATCGGCAGTATTACGGCAGCGGCGACGACGGGGCCGAAGAGCGGACCCCGGCCGACTTCGTCCACACCGGCGATACGGCGCGCACCGGATGCGCCGGCTGAGAGTTCGAACTCCCAGTTGCAGGTGCATTTTTCTTTTGCTTGCCGCGCCATTTCACCAGTATAGGCACTGGAAATAAAGATGCATGCGCAATCGTGGCTGAGCAAGATAATATGCAACTACATTATGCCAAGCCTGAAGAATACGCGTGACCGCAAGTTGTTGCTTGAACGGCTTTACAAAGTCAAACCTGAGTCGCAGCCGCAATGGGGGAGCTTAACAGCGCCGCTGATGCTCTGCCATCTGAGCGACGGGCTCGCGATGGCGCTGGGTGATATTTCGATCGAGAGTTTGGGCAGGAAGAAGTATCAGCGGTTTCCGCTGAAGCATTTGATACTGCATGTGATCCAATTCCCCAGGAATGTGCAGACGATGCCGGAGTTGCTGGCTACGGAGCCGAGCAGCTTTGAAGCGGACAGGGAGCGCGTGGTGCAACACATAGAGCGGTTGATCAGGAAGAGCGATGGAGTGGGACCGGAGCATCCGCTGCTGGGAGTGCTGTCAAACAAAGAGTGGAATGTTTTGCAGTACAAACATATTGAGCATCATTTAATGCAGTTTAGGTGCTAAAGCGGAAAATTTGAACAATAAAAAGCCCCGACCGGTTAAGGGTCGGGGCTTTTTGATGCAGGTGAGAGCTACTTCTTGGCGTGCTCGCGGTCAACTTCCTTGAGGCGAGCTGCCTTGCCGCGGAGGCTGCGGATGTAGAAGAGCTTGGCGCGACGAACGCGATAGCTGCGGACCTTGTCGACGCGGTCAACGACCTTCGAATTGAAGGGGAAGATGCGCTCGACGCCTTGGCCGAAGCTCATCTTGCGGACGGTGAAGGTGCCCTGGGCGCCCTTGTTAATGGCGATGACGAGGCCTTCAAACGCCTGCAAACGCTCCTTGTCGCCTTCCTTGATCTTGACCTGGACGCGAACCTGGTCGCCTGGGAAAAACTCGGGAAGATCGGTGCGCTTCAGCTTGTCAGCGAGGCGCTGCATTACTGGATGAATTGACATGATTGTGGCTTTCCTACAGAAATTCTTCTGAATATCGCTCAGAACTTTTATTTTAGCAAAGATTGGGCGCTTGTGCGAGGGGTGGGCGGGGCGATTTGCGGGGTCAGCTATTTTGGCGGATTTTGGCCAGGAATTGCTGGTCTTGCTTGCTGAGTGCGGCGTTTTGGAGCAGGTCGGGGCGGTTGCGGAGGGTTTTGAGGAGCTGCTGCTCGCGACGCCAGCGGCGAATGGCCTGGTGGTCGCCGTTGACGAGGACTTCGGGGACGGGGATGCCGGAGAAGTCGGCGGGGCGGGTGTAATGGGGGTAGTCGAGGAGGCCGCCGCTCCCATGTTGAGAACGCGGAACTCCTTCGATATCTGTAGTTATGTCGGTGTCGACGGGGCCGAAGGACTCGAATTCACCGGAGGCTTCGTTGCCGAGGACGCCGGGGAGAAGGCGGGTGACGGAGTCGACGAGGATGGCGGCGGCTAGCTCACCGCCGGAGAGGATGTAGTCGCCGATGGAAATTTCGAGGTCGACATAGAGGTCGTTGATGCGCTCGTCAACGCCTTCGTAGCGGCCGCAAATAAGGACGATGCGGCGAGGGGCGGAGTCTGACTGGGCGGCGAGTTCCCGGGCCAGCGGCTGGGCGTAGGGGCGGCCCTGTGCGGAGAGGAGGATGACGAGATCGCCATGATTTCGCGCGGCTTTGGGGGCGATATGGATTGCGCCGAGGGCTTCGGCGATTGGCTCGGGCTTGAGGACCATGCCTTCGCCGCCGCCAAAGGGTCGGTCGTCGACGGTGCGGTGACGGTCGTGAGTGAAGGCGCGGAGGTCGTGGAGATAGACGCTGACACGACCGGTCTCAATGGCGCGGCGGAGGATGCCGTGCTCGAGGATGCCGGTGAAGAAGTCCGGGAAGATGGTGAGGATGTGAAAGTCCATCTGTGGAGATGATAGATGGTTGAGGCAGAAGTCAGATGTCAGAAATCAAGGGTCAGGGACCCTTCGGCTTCGCACAGGGCAGGCTACGGGGGCAGCCGAACGGAATCCATGATGGATTTATTTTGACTGTTCGAATTTGATGTTGATGGTGGTTGCGCCTTTGGGGATGTCTGTGGAGAGGGTTGCGGTTGAGGATTCGGAGAAATTTTCTGCGGTGACGGTGAGGGTGGAGTCCCCGGCGGTGGCGGTGATGTCGCGTGCGCCGCGGGGGAGCTCGGGGGTGAAGACGAGGTGGAAGGGTTTGCCGGGGTTGTCGATTGACAACTTAAGTTCTTTGGCCGATGAGTCGAGTTTGAGTGTGAGGACGCGCGAGCCGAGACGGAGGTTGCGCAGCTTGAGCATGGGCCATTTGGCTGCGACGAGGTGCGGCGCGAAGGTGAGTTGGTTGTCGAGCGGGGCGGGCGTGATGCCGAGGAGTCCGCGAACGGTAGCGGAGAAGAATGAGGAGGAGGACCAGGTCTGCTCGGGGACGGACTGGGATTGCGGGATGGGCGCATCGCCTTGCAGGACCTCGTGTAGGTGGCCGGGGGAGTCGTATGCGGAGAGCTGGACGAGGATGCGCCAGAGGTTCCAGGCGGTGGCGGAGCGATGGGCGTTCCAGTAGGTGGTTGCCCATGCGGCGTTGTTGACGGGCCAGACGCTGCCCTGCGCGTACAAGGTGGGCGAGTAGCCGGGCGAGTTTTTAGCGACGGAACGGATGCCCCAGGTGGTGAGGAAGTCGGGTGAGGCGACGCGGTTGAGGATTTTTTCTTTCGCGGCGGGAGCGAAGAGGTCGAGATCGAGGGCGGAGGATGGGCCGCTGTGCTGTTCTTCGAATAATTTTCCATCGACGGTGTGGCCGGCGATCCAGAAGGAGTGGGCGTCACTCCAATAATTGGTTTGAATGAGTGCGCGGGCGCGTGCGGAGGCGGCGGAGGCTTGCGTTGCGGCGGCGGTGTCGCCCATCAACGAGGCGAGGTGCGCGTAGCTTGCGGAGGTTGCGACCCAACTGGTGGAGAGGCCGAGGTCGTCGGAGAGGCGTGCCTGCTCGTTGCCGCCTGATTTGTCGGGGGGAATCTGCGGGAGGCCAGTTTGCGGATTGACGAGCGACGATGCGTAGTGCCATGCGGATTGAATAGCGGGCCAGTGCTTTTGCAGGAATTCCTTGTCGCCGGATTGCGTGACGTACTGGTTGACGAAGTTGAGGAAGTCGAGTGTGGTGTCGACGTGGACAAAGAGGTAGGGGTATTTGCCGGCCCAATCGAGGAGCGGGGCGCTGTGGGTGAGCTCATGCCATATCATTCCGGATTTCGGGTCTTGATGGCGGAGGATGAATTCGAGCTCGTCGCGGGCGCTGGAGTAGTCACCGGCGTTGAGTGCGGCGTCGGCGGAGACGAGGCCATCGCCGGCGAAGAACCATGCGTATTGCGGGCGGCGCTCGATGCGCGAAGGGCCGTAACCGGCGACGAATCCGCAGCCGAGGGAAGGGTTGCAGGACCATGCTTGTTTGAGTGCGAGCTGGGACCAGAGGATGGCTTGGTTGGCGACGGGGTCGGGGGTTTCAATCTGGAGATTGTTTTCGCGCTCGGATTTGTAGAAGTCTGCTGCGCCGGACTCGAGGACGGAGCGGGTTTGGATGAGGGATTGATAGAGGAGGACTAGGTCGGCGGGCTCGTCTTTTTTGGGGGTGGACATGACCCAGGCGATGGTTGCGGTGCCGGATGCGTTGGGTTGGAGGACGAATTGGACTTCAGTTGCTGAGGTGGAAGAGCGGCTGGAGTCGGCGGTCCACTGTGGAGAGGCGATGAGAGCCGAGTAGCCGTTGGTTGACTCATTGAGGATGAGGGCGTGGTGCGCGTCGTCCCAGTGGACGCTTGCAGGGCCGAGGTCGGCGGGCCACATGAGTCCCATGACGGGTGTGAGGCGGGCTTCGATGAGGAGCGGGGATTTGCTTTCGACTGTGTAGGTGATGAAGCCGCCGAAGGAGAAGAGCGGGACGAAAAGTTTTTCGCTGACGGTGAAGTCTTTTCCGGTGTAGATGCGGGTGATGGATTCGGGGCGGTACTCGATTGATGAGAGGAGGGTTGCGGCGTCGATGGATTCTTTGGCGCCGGGGTGGCGGAAGTAGGGGCGGTAATTTTTAAAGAGCTGGAAGGGGTAGACCCAGGCCTCCAATCCTGTTGTCGCGTAGCCTTCGAGGAGCCCGGAGCGGCCGTGAGCGGCTACGAAGCGGGCTTCCGATGGGGAGTGGTCGAGGGGAGTAGTGAGGGGGCCGACGCGGATGGTGGGGTCGGATAATTGTGCTGATGCGGAGAGTGCGAAGAGTAAGAGAGCGGCGGCGGTGATTCGTTTGCTGGCCATGCAACGATTTTAGCTTCTCGGTGAGTTAGAGGTCGGTGAGGCCTTCGGGGAGAGACATGATTAGGCGGTGGTTGGGGATGTCGATTTGTTTGAGCCAGGCTTTTGCGAAGGGGATTAATTTTTCGTCTGATTTGGGGCCGGTGGCGGGGGTGATGACGAGGAGGGGTACGGGGCCGGAGTTGCGGTCTACGTCGGTGATGATGCCGATTTCTTTTTCGGAGCCGGTGGCGCAGTCGATTAGGGCGCAGCCGATGAGGTCGCCGATGTAGAACTCGTCTTCGGCGAGGGGGGCGCGTTCGGCGGCGGGGATGGCGACGATGAGGCCGTTGAGGGCTTCGGCGGCGGAGATGGAGTCGACGCCTTCGAAGTGGAGGACGATCTGGCCTTTGTGGAGCCAGTGATGGATTAGATTGACGGTGCGGAGGGGAACGCCTGCGGGCGAGAGGAGGGTGAGGGTGGTGCGGTCGGCGAAGCGCTCAGGGAAGTCGGTGAGGATTTCTGAGAGTACCTCGCCTTTGCGGCCCTGAGTGTGGCGGATGCGGGCGAGCCAGGTCCACTCAGTGGAAGTGGATGAGTCCTCGTTTGTCATGGAGAGGATTATTCTTCGTCTTCGTCAAGAATGTCGAGGTTGTAGCGGAGTTGGTGCTTGGAGCCGACGGCGGCGAGGATGGTGCGCAAGCTGCGTGCGGTGCGTCCCTGCTTGCCGATGACCTTGCCTATGTCAGGCTGGGCGACGCGAAGGCGGAAGAGTGTGCTGTCGTCGCGCTCGATGGTGGAGACGTGGACGGCCTGGGGCGCGTCGACGAGAGCCTGCGCCATTTCATAGACCAGTTGCTGGATCTGCTGGGTCATTTTTAACCGCCCTAAAGATTAGTGAGTATGCCTCCCACCCTCCGCTAAGCGAAGGATGGGGCACCCTGATTCTTTAAGCTGCTACAGTGGCCGCTGGAGCCGCGTTATTGGCGACGAGCTTGGCGACTATGGTGGAGAGCTGTGCGCCGTTGCTGCGCCAGTAGGCGATGCGCTCATGCTTGAGGTCAACGCTGGCGGGGTTGGTGCGGGGGTTGTAGGTTCCTACGACCTCGATGGAGCGACCGTTGCGGGCGCGGTCCTTTTCGATGACAACGATGCGGTAGTAGGGCTGCTTACGGGCGCCAAAGCGCGCCAAACGGATCATAACCACGATTGATACTCCCTTTCAGATGAAACCAGGGGCGTGAGGACGCCCACGGGTGTTGCTGGAATTTTGTTGTGAAGGACGGGAATCGTTGGAACGAAAATCCGGCTTAAGGGCGCAGTGAGCCCACAAACACACAACAATTAAGTATCGCTTAAAGCGGGGTTTGAGGCAAGTGGGGGATGGAGGGGGAAATCAGGCGGCTTTGACTTTGGGGCGGTTTTGGGTGTCCATGACGATGCCGATGCCGGGGATGAAGCGGTTATTGCCCCAAGGGTGGATGGAGTGGACGGTTCCGGAGAGGAGTTCGTCGTCGTCGAGGAAGCGGAGCCAGACTCGTGCGCCGACCTTCCAGCGGCGCATGCTCATGACGAAGAAGCCGTCGTCGGAGATGTTGACGGTGATGGTTTTTTCGGGGGATTTGAAGGATTGATGGGCGGAGAGGTGAAGGGCGAGGAAGATCTCGCGGCGGACGGAGCGGCGCAGGATGCGGGGAGGAAAGTCGAGCATGCGTGCGGCGAATTTGTCAATGGTTTCGCCGACGATGAGGATCTGGTCGTTGAGGTGGCGGAATTTTACGGATGGATAGAGCTCGAGATATTCCTGGAGGGTCTTTTTGTCGGCGTGCGAGGCGGTAATGACAGCACCGACTTCAAGGAGGATTCCGCTGACCGGAGTGACGAGGAGGGTGCTTTGGAGTTCGCTGACCGAGGGCAGCGTGATGGGCTCAATGCCCTTTGACTTGAGAGAGAGCGCAACGCATTTGCGTGTGGCCTCGCTGTTTGTAACCACAATGCAGGTGTGCATATGCGCTGTTAGGCCTCCGAGCAAATCTAAGCCGCTGAGGAGTTTATCGGGAATGCCGGATTTTGCATGAGGCGGATATTCAATTCATCCCCGGTCCCCAAAAGTGAGGGACCGGGGGGCACCCGAGCCTTTAATGGAGGGGCGGGCTAGTGTTTGTGGCTGTGGGGGCGGTGGCGGTGGTGACGTGGGCCGGGGAAGAGGAAGTGGAGCATCGGGCGGACGCGTGCGGCCCAGCTTGCTTCGTCGTGGGTTCCGCCGTGAATGCGTTCAAAATGAAGGGTTTTGCCGGGTTCCCAACCGTTGGCGCGGAGGCGGCGTGCGAGCTGTTCGGCGTCTTTGAGGGTCTTGGGGCCTTCGTGGTCGCCGACGTCGAGCCACACACGGGGGCGGTCCCAGATGTGGGGGGCGTGCTCGTTGAGGTGGCTGAGGATGGATTTGTGGTTCCACCAGACGCTGGGGCTTAGGACGGCGAGGTTGCCGAAGACGGTGGGGAGATGGAGGCCGAGGAAGAGGCTCAACAATCCTCCCAGAGACGAGCCGCCGATTCCCGTGTGTTCGCGGTCGGGGATTGTGCGGTATTGGCTGGCGATGAAGGGCATGAGGTCGTCGACCATCATGCGGCCATAGGCAGCAGCTTCACCGCCGGAGAGCTTGGGGTCGGGCTCGGGGGTGTACTCGGCGAGGCGGCGGGTGCCAGTGTTGTAGATGCCGACGATGATGAGCGGCTCGACCTCGCCGTCTTCGATGGCGGCGTCGGCGGACTCGCGCATTTGCCAGGTGCGGCCGGGGACGAAAGAGGTGCGTGGGTCGAAGAGGTTTTGGCCGTCCTGCATGTAGAGGACGGGGTAGCGGCGGTCGGGGTTGGTGTCGTAATCGGGGGGGAGATAGACGATGAGGTCGCGTGGGTCTGGGAGGTGGACACTGGAGAAGTCCGCATGCAGGCGGAGACGGGGGTGCGGGGTCTTTTCGCTGGTCTCATGCTGCATGGGGTTGAGCATCCTCACTGACGGGCCGGAAGGGGGAATAAAAGCGCGGGCCCTAGGCATACATTAGCAAATCTGCGGGGAGTGCAAGAAACAGGCGGAGTGGATTGCACAAATTAATAGCGCGTTCTGTGAAAATTCCACTAGAATTCTGCTACATCCCCATGAACCCCAAAACGACAAGCGAGATGGCCGTGACCCACGTACTTGTGCTTGACGAAGAGCGCACACAACAAAGGTGGTACGGGCGGAGTCTGGGC
>CAIMNN010000125.1 GCA_903842845.1 uncultured Acidobacteriaceae bacterium
ATTACATGAACGCCGCGGTGCGCGAGCAGGTGATACAGACGATTTTGGAAGTGGCGCGGAGATTTCCAATCATTCGTTTTGATGCGGCGATGACGCTGGCGACGCGGCACTTTCACCGGTTGTGGTTTCCGGGGCCGGGGGCGAGCGGGTCGATACCGTCGCGCGCAGAGTACGGGATGGATGTGGCGGAGTTCAACATGGCGATGCCGCACGAGTTCTGGCGCGAGGTTGTGGACCGCGTGGCGACGGAGGTTCCTGGGACGCTGCTCTTGGCCGAGGCGTTCTGGTTGATGGAAGGTTATTTTGTGCGCACGCTAGGAATGCATCGCGTGTACAACTCGGCGTTCATGGTGATGCTGCGCGACGAGGACAACGAGAAGTACCGGAGCGTAATTAAAAACACGCTGGAGTTTGATGCGGACATCATGAAGCGCTATGTGAACTTCATGAGCAATCCTGATGAACGGACGGCGGTGGACCAGTTCGGCACCGGCGATAAATGTTTTGGCGTTGCGGTGATGATGGCGACGCTGCCGGGACTGCCGATGTTTGGTCACGGGCAGGTGGAGGGGTTCACCGAGAAGTACGGGATGGAGTATTACAAGCCTCGCTACGAGGAGTGGCCGCGTGATTGGCTGGTCGAGCGGCATCAGCGTGAGATTGCTCCGTTACTGAAGCGGCGCTGGTTGTTTGCCGAGAGCGTGAACTTTTTGCTGTATGACTTTTTCACCGGCAGCGGTGCCGTGGACGAGAACGTGTACGCATATTCGAACCAGACGGGCGACCAGAAGGCGCTGGTTGTTTTCAATAATCGATACGGCTCGACGCACGGGACGATCGATCATTCTGCGGCGTACGCGGACAAAGGTTCGGGCGAACTGCGGCAGCGGCGGTTGAGTGAGGGGTTGGCGCTGGGCGCGGATGCTGTGACGGTGATCGCGTGGCGTGATTCGCTGACCGACCTCAAATATTTGAAGCGCAAGCCGGAGTTCATTCATAGTGGGCTGACGCTGGCACTGGGCCCATATCAATCGCATGTGTTCATGGATTGGCAGGAACTGCACTCGACGGCCGAGTATCCGTGGGACCGTTTGTGCGACCACTTGAATGGGCGCGGCGTGCCTAACCTTGAAGACGCATTGATGGAACTGGAGCTTGCTCCGGTGCACGATGCATTGCGCGCGGTGTTGGTGCCGGACCAGGTGCGGCATTTTGCGACGCTCGCCGAGCATCCGAAGAGTGCGACGCTGACGAACGGACACGCCAAGGGCGTTGAGCTGGAGCGGCGGAGATTTATCGACGAGTTCTGGCTGCGCGTGGAGAAGTTTTTAGCTGAAGCGCAACATGCGTACGAAGTTCGCGCTGCGAATGCTGCGAAGCCGGACGAGCCGCTGATGCTGGGCTATGCGATGCAGCGGAGAGTGCGCGCTGCATTGAAGCTTCCTCTGGTGGAGCAGTATTTTGCCGAGCCGTGGAGCGAAGAGGCGCGCGAGATTTTGCCGAGTGCGAGCCCGAAGGTTGCGTCGACCGCGGTGTGGGGTCCGGTGATGGCGTGGAGCGTGCTGGAGCTGCTGGCCGAGTCGTTTGAGCCTGAGCATCCCGCACAGGTGGGCGTTGATCTTTTTGACAAGCTGCGACTGCGCGAGCCGTTTGCGCGGAGCTTTGAGGCGTTGGGTTTTGAAGGCGAAGAGGCGTGGCGTGCAGCGGCGAGGATAAAAGTTGGTCTGCTGACTGAGAAAGAGAGCTACGCAGAGATTGTTGACGAGGAGATTGCGGCGGTTACTCCGGCTGCGGAAGTGAAAGTTGTTTCTGCCGCGACAGCAGCGCCGGTTCCGGAAGTTGAAACAGCGGCGAGTGACGTTGTTGAGTCAGCTGAGCTGATAACGCGCGAGCTTTGGCAGGACCCGGATGTGCGATGGTTGGCAGGTGTGCATCACGCGAAGGAGAAGTTGTACCTGGTCCGCGAGAAGTATGAGGAGCTGTTGTGGTGGCTGTTGTTGCCGAAACTTTTGCGGTTGGCTGAGAGACCCGAAGCGAACAAGGCCGAGCTTGCGGAGTTGGGCGAGGCGGTTGCGGCGGCGATGGCGGAGTTGAAAACGAACAGCTATCGCGTTGAGCCGCTGATGGGCATTGAGGTTGAACCGGAGGAGCCTGAAATAGAGGCGGAGGAAACTGAAGCAGTCGAAGTGGCAGCGGATGAACAAGCTGCGCCGACCATTGCGGAGAAAACCGATGTTGTAAAGGTTGAAGCAGCGCCGGTGAGCGTGAAGAAGCCCCAGGTTGAAGAAGTGAAGTCGCTCACTACCGCTGAAGTTGCTGTTACTGATGAGCCTGTAAAACCTTCAGCAGCTAAACCAGCGATACCGGAGATAAATCCAACGGACGCGCTGCGCGATGCGCTACGGTCATACAAAGAGCAGCTCAAGAAAAAAGAGTGAGCTGCTAATAGTGTTTGCAAAAAATGAGAAGGGCGGCCTGGTTTGGCCGCCCTTCTTTGTTGCAAACCTGATTGTTGGCTAGGCTACTTGCTTGATCGAATCCTCGTGAGGATGCACGCGATACTTTACAGGCGAGACGGACAAGGTGCGCTCGATGCGACGCATGATCTTTGATTCACCCGGAGTGGTGAATGTGGATGCGACGCCGTGGCTTGAAGCGCGGCCGGTACGACCGACGCGGTGCACGTAGTCTTCGGCTTCGCGCGGAATGTCGTAGTTGACGACGTGCGCGACGTCAGAGACATCGATACCGCGGGCGACTACATCGGTTGCGACGAGGACGCGGTGGCGGCCTTCGGCGAATCCGCGCAGTGCGGCGATGCGCTGCGATTGCGAGCGGTCGCCGTGAATGGGAGCGGCTGCGTGGCCGGCCCTAGAGAGGCGATGCGCAACGCGGTCAGCACCGTGCTTGGTGCGGACGAAGACCATGAAGCTTCCGAGGGTTGTGTCGAGCAAGTGCTCGAGGAGCTCCTGCTTTTTGTCCTGCGGCACTTCAAACGATTGCAGCTGAACGTTGGGCGCGGGCTTGAGCTCGGTTGAGATCTCGATGCGCACCGGGTTGTTGAGGTAGAGGCTTGCGACCTCGCGGATTGCCGGGCTTAGCGTGGCCGAGTAGCAAAGCGTTTGGCGGGTTGCGGGCAACTGCGCTGCGATGCGCTTGATGGCCGGCTTGAAGCCCATGTCCAACATGCGATCGACTTCATCAAGGACGAGCATTCCGACGCCATCAAGTTTGATGGAGCGGCTGGAGAGATAGTCTTCGAGGCGTCCCGGAGTTGCGACGATGAGTCGTGCGCCCTTGCGGATGGCTGCGAGCTGCGGGCCTGCTGCGAGTCCGCCGCAAACGAGCGCCGCTTTGCCTTGGTTGTTGCAAAGTGTGCGCCACGCTTCGAGGACCTGCATTGCGAGTTCGCGGGTCGGGAGCAGGATGAGGGCTTTGAAGTCCTTGTGCTCAACGGCCATGCGCTCAACAAGAGGGACGAGGAAGCTGAGCGTCTTGCCGGTGCCGGTCTGCGCGGTGGCGAGAATGTCGCGACCTTCCATTGCGGGCGGAATGGCCGCCACTTGAATGGGAGTCGGCTTGGTGAAGTTGGATCGCTCAAGATGCGCGTGCATCGAGGGGGAGAGAGTCATTTCAGAAAAGAGGTTCAGAGTATATTCCTGTTCCGCACCCGGCCGAGGGGCTAAGCGCCACAAAGTTCGGGCGGCCACAGGGCGATGCAGTTGCTCGATTCTTCATCGACAGCGCGTAAGAACGCGTAGGCGCTGAGAATCATGAATTGATATGTAGAAAATCCAAGGCAGGCTCAGTCAGAGCTGGTACAAGATTCGCCACACGCGTTTTAGTCTTTGACTGCGGCAGAGTTCGCAAGCAGTCTGATCCGATTCATCACCCGGAGGGGAGAACCATGACTTCAATGGACCATTACGCTGAGGGCCTGGGGAAAACTTCCTGTTGGACGCTGTTTGCGGATAAGGCGAGAGCGGCTCACAACCAAACAACTGAGCGTAGAACCATCATAACACAGTTGATATTGATTACAAAGTTAACCCTATTTGGTCACTTCATCGGCAATAGAGGCGGGTTGCCAGTCGCGCGCCCAGTTGGAGGGAGCGGGGCCCATTTCAAACTCCAGATTCCCGCCGGATTGGAGGTCCGTCCATCGGAGGACGGGAACGGTGAGCGGTTTTCCGTTCAGCAGCACAGATTGAATGTAGATGTTGGTGGCGGAGACGTTGTGCGCGTCGATGGTGAAGGTGTGGCCGTTGCTGAGATGGAGCGCGGCGTGCGGATACAGCGGCGCGCCGATGATGTACTCGGCGGAGGCGGGGTTCAGTGGATAAAAACCTAGCGCGGAGAAGACGTACCAAGCGGACATCTGGCCGCAGTCGTCGTCGCCGCTGAGGCCGTCGGGGCGGTTTGCGTAGAGCTTTGTGGCAATCTCGCGCACTTTGGCCTGCGTCTTCCACGGCTGGCCGCCGTAGTTGTAGAGGTAAGCGTAGTGATGGCTGGGTTCGTTGTCGTGCTGGTTATGGTTGCCGTTGAAGTGGTCGTCGAGGCGTTGGATGAATTTTTCTTTGCCGCCCATCAACGCGATGACGCCGGGAATGTCGTGCAGTGCGGCGAAGTTGTAGACCCATTTGTCGCCTTCGGTCCAGCCTTCTTCGGGCTCTGCCCAAGTGCCATCGGAGTTGCGCGCTTGAAAGAAACCGGTTGCGGGGTTGAAGAGGTTGCGATAGTTGAGCGAGCGCTTGAGGAAAAATTTGTAATCGTCATTGCGGCCGAGCATGCGAGCGATCTCGGCGACGCACCAGTCGTCGTAGCTGTCCTCGATTGTGCTTGAGGCCGACTCGGATGTTTTGTCGGCGGGGATGTAGCCGTATTGCTTGTACCAGGTGAGGCCGCCGCGCGCTTCGTAGGGCGTGTGTTCTTCTTCGTCGAGCCAGCGACGATGCGCGTCGTCATCAGGCGGCGTCATCGCATCCTTATAGACGGCCTGCCACGCGAGGTCGCGGTTGAAGCCGCGAAAACCTTTGGTTATGGATTCGGCGACGAGCGAGTCGGCGTGCGTGGCAATCATGATGTTGGTGTAGGAGGGGTTGGGCCACTTGGGCATCCAGCCGCCTTCCTGATAGTCGTGCAGCAGGCCGGTCATCATGTCGTCGACGCGCTCAGGTGCGATGAGCGTGAGCAGACTGTGCTCGGCGCGGAAGGTGTCCCAGATGGAGTAGGCGGTGTATTGAACGCCG
>CAIMNN010000126.1 GCA_903842845.1 uncultured Acidobacteriaceae bacterium
AGATTGAAATGACAACGAACCTCATCGAATACCAAAGAACTGAAAGCCCGAGCGAGTGGTACGCCGTTTTCACATTTCCACAGCATGAGCGGGCTGTGATCAAACAGCTTGAGATGCGCCAGATAGAATCCTTCCTTCCCGTCTATGAAGTAACGCATTTATGGAAGAACCGGCAGCGCGTGAAGATTGCCATGCCGCTCTTCCCCACTTATGTATTCGCCAAGAGCAGCAGGACAACGCGGTCTGCGATAGTACGCGCGCCTGGAGTCATCCGTATAGTTGGCGACAGCCGCGGCCCAATCGCGATTCCTGATGGAGAGATAGAGTTTCTCAACTCGGAACTGTGTCGACAGAAGGCTGAACCTTATAGCGAGCTGGTGGTTGGCCAAAGAGTGCAGATCAAGAGCGGAGCGATGCAGGGCGTCCAGGGGACGCTGGTCAGGAAAAAGAGCGGCCTGCGGTTTGTCATCACACTCGAACTGATCAACCAGCATGCTGCGCTTGAGATCTCAGCCGACGATGTGGAACCGATAGAAGCAGTGCGAATGCAGCCCGCGAGTTGAGTGAACAACTCGCCGAATGCCATGAAAAGGGCTGCATCCAGTTCCTGAACTCCTTATATTGACAGCGCTGCGCTGGATGAGGCAGTGAAAATTCCGCATACATATTGAACAGCCTTTTTGAGTGTTTTCCAAGTATGGCAATCAAACTGACCTCTGATGTGTCGAATCGGATATGCCACGCCGCTACGGCTCTGTTCGCGCGGCAGGGTTACCACGGCACGACCACAGCTGAAATATCGCGTTTTGCGCAAGTAAATGAGGTCACACTCTTTCGCTACTTCAACTGCAAGGAAGACCTCTTCCTGTTTACACTGCAATCCGGCTTCGGCATCATCAAGCCCCGGCTTGAGCAGCTTTTGCAGGTAACTGAGAACAATTGCCCGGAATCAACAGTCCCTCAGATTGTGAAGCTGCTGGTGGAAGTGAGCACCTTCTCGCCTGAGCTGGCGAGACTGGTGATGATCGCATTCATTGAGGTGCATGGCAAAGCGCAGACACTGTGCGTAAAGAATTTGGCACCGCTGCTTACTGCCATATCCGGCTCGCTGACCGCATCCATGCAAAACGGCATGTTGAAAGACCTGAACGCGGTGATCTTGACCGCAGCCATATCCCTGCCAGTCTTCGCACTTTCTGAATTGAAACCGAATCAAACCATCGCAGAACTCGACAGTGATGAGATCATCCATGAATTTTCAAGATTCTGGTTGAAGGTTTTAATGCCGGCACATGAAGCCGGCACCTTCAATGTGGAACCTCAAGAGACCATGCACGCCTCCGCAACCGGAGCGTAAGTGAGCCTCAAATCTTCAACTCCCTGAACGACTCACCCCTTTCCCTATCTGACTCTGAAACACACGATCAACGCAAACACCAAACCTTGAACCAAGCAGTACGAGGAGCCGCTATGCCACTTCAAAACCCACGGTCTCGCATCATCAGCATCCGCCTTTCCGACGATGAATACAACGACCTCAGACGCCTTTGCATGTCCAGTGGAGCAAGAAGCGTTTCTGATCTTGCCCGCTACGCCATGCGCAAGCTGCTGAGAGGCACAACCAAAAACGACGGCATCAGCCAGCACTTTGCCGAGCTTCAGGGCCAGATGCTCACCATGAGCTCGAAGATAGAACAGCTCAGTGCGAGATTCGTCATGCCACATAACGGCAATGGGCACTAATCGCCATCACACAACAAATCACCATCGAACAAAGGTGCAGTCTATGCGCACACAGATTTTAATGATCGTCGCCCTTATGTCCATTCTGCCGGCAACCGGTCAGCAGATGTCATTGCCGCTTCGCGCCAATGCGAACCCCAACCTCAGCAATGCATTGAACGGACTTCCAGTTCAGAAGATAGGTCGCGATGATCTATTGGCGCTCACCGTCTATGACGAGCCCGAACTGACCCGCACCGTTCGCGTTGACTCGGAGGGCGACCTCCGCTTGCCGATGCTCAAGAAGGCGATACATGCGGCCGGGCTGTTTCCATCAGAGCTCGAGGAAGCCATCAGTTCCGTATTAGTGGAGCAGAACGTCCTTGTTGATCCGATCGTCACGGTCTCGGTTGTGGAGTACAGAAGCCGGCCGATCATTGTTGTGGGCGCTGTGAAGAACCCCATCACCTTTCAGGCAACTGGAACCGTGACGCTGCTTGACGCGCTTTCGCAGGCGCAAGGTCTGACGGAGAATGCCGGTTCTGAGATCCTGGTCTACCGGCTGACGGCGGATGAAAAGCAGCAAAGCGCGATTCGAAGGATTCCTGTGCTGAACCTTCTCCGCGGCGAAGACCCTACGCTCAATCTGCAACTCGAGGGCGGTGAGGAGATCCGCGTGCCCGAAGCAGGACGTATCTTTGTTGTTGGCAATGTCAAAAAGCCAGGTGCCTATTACATCACCGACGGCTCCAAGAGCAGCTTGATGAAAGCTCTCGCCCTTTCCGAGGGATTGGATACTTTCTCAGGCAACAGGGCGTATATCTACCGGCTCGCCGCTGACGGCAGCGGAAGAAATGAGATCCGGCTTGAACTGAAAAAGATTCTGCAACGCAAGTCACCCGATGTTGCGCTTGAAGCCAACGATATTCTCTATATCCCGGATGCGACAGGCTTGCGCACCACAATTAAAGTGCTCGAAACCACGCTGGGCGTCAGTGGATCCCTCGGAGCTGCTGCACTCTACTCGTACCACTAATCAAATCGGAAAGAAGTCATGACAGACCTGACATCCAGACAACAGGAAATACTTCCACCCAGCGCGCCCAACAACCCGGGCACTTCAGCCTACATATCAGCGCCATCGCAGTTTCAGGATCTGGAAGCTGAAACGCCTCCGGTTCCCTTGTCCCATTACATCTGGGTCCTGCGCAGGCATCGGATGAAGATGCTCGGCTTTGTAGCCGTCTGTATTCTCATCACAGCCGTAGTATCTTTCCGTCTACAACCCATTTATGAATCCATTTCGACAGTTGATGTCGACCGCCTGGCTCCGTCGGAGATCGTCGGGCAGGATTCCACACGTGCAGCCGGAGTTCCCAACGACGCAGATCAATTTCTTGCAACTCAAATTAAACTGATCCAATCGGATGCTGTTCTGCGGCCAGTGGCTGAGCAGTATCACTTGCTTGAACGCGAGGGACAGTTGCAAGGCATGAACGCCGAAAAGGCGCAGGCAAGGGTCAGGGCGCCGATCGTGCTGAAACGCCTGAAGGTGACCCGCCCTCCGAATACATATCTATTGCTCATCAGCTACCGGTCCACTGATCCAGCTGTTGCCGCCGATGTCTCGAATGCAATTGCAAATTCCTATCTGAATCACACCTACAATATCCGCATTCGTTCTTCGGCAAGCCTCGCATCGTTCATGGAGAGGCAGCTCGACGAACTGAAGGCGAAGATGGAGAATTCCAGTCTGGCATTGGCCCAGTTTGAAAAAGATCTGGATGTTGTTAACCCGGAAGAAAAAACCAACATCCTTTCGTCGCGACTTCTACAACTCAATACTGAATACACAACCGCACAAGGTGAGCGCGTAAGTAAAGAAGCCTCATGGAATGCGATGAAGTCGGGCTCGCTTGAAGCGGCACAAGTTTCATCTCAGGGCGCTGCCTTGGCGCAGCTCAACGAGACCCTCAACCAGGCTCGTCAACGTTTCGCGCTGGTCAAATCAACCTATGGCTCAACACATCCTGAATACAAAAAGTCCGCTTCAGAGCTGGCCGAAGTTGAGAAGCAGTTTGACGACACGCGAAAAAATATAGCCAACCGAATTGAGGTCGAGTATCGACAGTCCTTGAATCGCGAGCAAATGTTGAAAACAACAGTTGCTGACACCAAAGCGGAGTGGGACCGCATCAACTCACGCTCGTTTGAATATCAACAGCTGAAGCGCGAGGCAGAAGCCGACAAAAACCTCTATGACGAGTTGATACGCAAGATCCGCGAAGCAGATATCAATTCCGGCTTTCAGAACAACAATATTCGTATCGCCGATGTGGCCCGTCCAGCGCAGAAACCAGTCTTCCCGAACATATGGCTCAATATCCTGTTAGCTGTTCTTTTCTCAACCTTGTTGGCAGTTGGCGCAGCATTGTTGCAAGACACGCTAGACACCACACTGCGAGATCCGGCAGAAGCCAGCCGTTACCTGGGAACCGACGTCATATCCACGATGCCTATTGATCGAAATGCCGCCGCGTTGCCGAAGCCGATCATCGATCCGGATGCAGCGCAGGCCATTGTGCCTGACCCTTCACAGAACGGACATAACAAAGGCTACTATCGCACCGCATCCGAGTTCGACGAAGCTGTGCGCACTCTGCGAAACACTATTCTGCTTTCAGACTTCGAAGGCCGGCTGCGCTCGCTCGTGCTCACCAGCGCTGCACCTGGTGAAGGAAAAACAACACTTGCTGCCCACCTCGCCATCTCCAACGCAGACCGCGGTAGAAAAACTTTGCTTGTCGACGGCGATCTACGCCGTCCCAGCTTGCACACCAAGTTTGGCATTAAGCCCCGCGAAGGCCTCTCCAATGTTCTCAATGGCGAGATGTTATGGCAGGAGGTCGTCGTTGGAATTGAAGGCAAGTCCAACTTGAGCCTGTTGCCGTCAGGACTAGGCGCACACCGCGCAGCAGACCTGATCGGGCCACGCCTCGCGACATTGCTCGACGAGTTCGCAAAAGAATTCGACCTGGTCATAATCGACTCGCCGCCTCTGCTCGGCTTTGCAGAGTGCTTGCAGATGGCCGCTGCCGCCGATGGAGTGCTCATCGTCAGCCTTGCGGCGGAGACACGCCGCCGCGCTGTGGCCGAGGTCATCTCCGTCCTTCGCCGCCTCCGCGCCAACATCGTAGGCGTCGTTCTGAACCAGGTCAGCCGTGACACTTCGTCCGACGGCTACGCTTACTACGGCTACTACAAGTACGGCAAGTATGGGAAATACGGTAGATATGAGCATAGTCAAAAGGCGGAGTGAGCCTCGAGAGCTTAAATGACTAGCTCTACACGTATGGTTTCAACACTGATGATTCCCTGTACGAAGTTCGCTCGCAGCAAAAGAAGTAATTATCTGCTGGAGGTATAAGGACTATGATTCTAACGATCATTTTGCGAACTGCGACTTACTTATGCCGGAGGTTAGAGTCGTCATTCTCGTCATATCAATGCACGTCTGTATACAGCATTCCTAACATTGGCAGTAGACACGGAGGCTGCCATCATGACTAGAGACATCCACAAGCGGGTAGTGCAATACGTGTCCAAATATTATCGGAAATTCCAAAATCCATTAAGTCAGCGGCTATTGCGTGGTGCTTCCTGGGTTTTCGTTGGAGTTGTGATCTCGCGCGGACTAAACTTGCTTGCCTTCTTTGTAGTCGCTCGCATCTTAGGCATTGAAGCATTCGGTAGATTAGGGATCATCCAAAGTACGATAGGAGTATTTCAGGTTTTCGCGGTATGCGCCCTCGGCATTACAGCAACCAAGTATGTAGCGGAGTACAGAATAAGTGACCCACAAAAGGCCGGCAGGGTGATTGGCTTTGCAGTTGTTATCTCATTGATCACAGGGCTTAGTACAGCGATTATCTTGTACTGTTGCGCTCCGTGGCTAGCGAATCATCTGCTTGCAGATAGTCATCTGGTTCCACAGCTGCGCATATCCTGTGGAGTGCTTCTCTTTGTTGCTGTGAATGGGGCTCAAACAGGTTCACTAGCCGGGCTCGAATCATTTCGAAGGCTTGCCGCAGTAAATGTTTTTAGCGGTCTTGCATCTTTCCCGATATTGTTAGGTGGGGTTACGTTCTATGGTATGACAGGCTGCATATGGGGTTTGGCAATGTCAGGGGCAATAGGGTGTATAGCCAGCCAGGTTGCTCTTCGAGTTGAAATGCGGAAGGTAGGCATACCTTTCACCGTTCATGGTTCAAGACAAGAATTACCGATCTTAATCAGATTCACAATCCCCGCTCTACTCGGTGGAGCAACGGTTGTTCCTGTTAATTGGATATGTTACCTGATGCTCGTAAACGGCAGTAATGGTTACAGAGAAATGGGAATACTGAATGCAGCAAACCAGTGGTATACGGCTATCGTATTCATACCTAACATGCTTAGTCAGGTGTTGTTACCAGTCCTTGCTGAGCGAATCGGAGATGATGATATTGGTACATCAGTAAAATTGATGAGCATATGCGTGCGAGTCTATACCTTTGTCTCTATTCCAATTGTGTTGCTTACAAGCGTTGCGAGCCCAATTATCATGCGGGGATATGGACGTGGATATGAGCATGGATGGCCAACGCTGATAGTCGTGGTATGCACCGCGGGGATTATTGCCATCCAGACCCCTATTAATCAGGTGCTTGCGGCTACAGGTCGGATGTGGCTGGGTTTATCGATGAATGTAGGATGGGGGCTTATTTGCCTTGCTTTAACACACTATATGATTAATTTGGGTTCGCTTGGGGTGAGCCTTGCACGACTACTTGGATACATTATTTATGCGCTAGTAACATTCGGTTTTGCCGTTAATTTTGTTCGCTACTCACGCATCTCTGTTACAGATAGCAATTTAGCACCACTAGCTCCGCTCGCGAATTTCGTAAAATGAACACCATTGATCACATTGGCGGTACCCATGTTAATCAGGGTGCATTATGGAGAGCAAAAAAAGTTATGCCACCAAAACAAGCATCTTCCATACAATGGTTCGGACTTCGCACGTGTCACTACGCGGCGCTTCTTTCCTTTCTTCCATTTTCAGTCTTATATCTTCCTGTCTACACTAATGATACAGCGGGCGTGATGACCGCTCGCGACATCACGCTCTTTGTAGTCTGGTGTACAACGGTAACTATCTTGGTGAGCAAGCGCAGTTTATCTCTTCGTGAGCACCATTGTATCCAGTTATGCGCACTGGCTTTGTTACCTGCGTTCCTTGGAATTCTTGCATCAGTCAGCTATGATTCAGCAAGTCCCTTAATGAGGGATTTTTTTCAACTTACCAAGCGGTTTGGTGGCTCATCAATTCTAACGATTGCAGTTTTCCAGTGCACCGATCGACAGAGGACACTACTCGCAAAAACAGCGGTGATAGCGTTATTCATCATGGACTTAGTTCCTTTGACTCCAATATATAATTGGTTCTTATTACCGCAATCTGTAAATGGCGGAATTGTTCATATGGGCTTCATCGAAGACCGGAACGCAGGTTTGCTTGGAAATCCAAATGAGTTCGGTGTAGTAGCATTCTTGGCTCTTGCGATAGCCTTGGGAGGTATTACCGGACGAAGTGCATGGCTATGGAAATTATTTGCAAGTACTTTAGCAATATATGCTGTCGTGAGTTCAGCATCCCGGGGGGCTATGGCGGCTCTTATGTGTGCCGGACTATTTTTGGTTGTTAATGCCAGGCTATCACTAGTGAAGCAAGTTGCAATAGCGCTAGCCTTTTTTATACTTATTTGGGCGGGTTTTGAGTTCTCAGATACATACAAGAATAGAATGACAAATGCACTATCCGGAGATACCTCCGATGTCAATTTTGTTGCCAGGTTAGACGCTCAAGAGATCGCAATAATCACAAGTGTTCACTACCCTCTCGGAGTAGGTCTGACTAATATTGCACCTGCAACTGAGCAATATAGCGCCAATTCATTATTCGGCTTAACTAGTTCTGTAGGGACCTCAGATAGTATCTTCCTCGACTATTTACTCGCTACTGGTGTAGGAGGTCTTGCCTGCATAGTTCTGGTATTTCGATTAGCGTGGAGCCTTGTATCCACTAAGGTCAGCAGTAAACAGTGTGTATATTTGCAGGCAGGGGTGATTGGTATCGCAGTAGCATCATTGTCGATGCTTTCTCCTGCAAGTGTTTTTGCAAGTCCATTCTTCTTCGTTCTTTTAGGACTTCATCCCAGCCGGAAGTAATGTTCTTTACGGGCAGTCATTGCAATGCGCGCACTAACATTCTTATGACACGGCGTCTTGTCATACAATATGTTCCGACGCATATTAAGGAAGATGGTCTAATGATCTTAAGTATAGTATCACAGAAATGTTAATTGGGCATAGTACATGTTTCTGCCAGTTACATTACGTTTAAGCTGTACTCAAACATATTCTAAGCAGCGCTTCGTGCGAATGAGCAGTAAGTGTAAGTGACACGCTGAGACATAGAGTTTGAAAGGGGATATCGACATGCACGATTGTTCAATCGGTGATAGTATGCCGCTCAAAGTTCTTTGCCTGCATGGAGTAACTTTTGGTGGCGGCGTAACACGCTTGGTAAGAGATGGCATGCCGGAGCTAGCTAAATTACCGGGCGTACAAATCAAAGTGGCGGATCTGTATGCAAGGTCGGATATGATTGATCCCAACATTTTTGAAGTGGACATAACTGTGGGAGTTCCAGGACGTGGTTATATATCAAAGGCTAAAGGAGGATTTAAACGCTATGTCAGTCTTTTCTTGCAGTCGGGAATACACGCCCGGATTGTAATTCGTTTGGCGAAAGCTCTTAAACGGTACAACGTTATTTATATGCACTCGTATAAAGAACTCGTATTAGCCAGCTTAGCGAAGTTATTGAGCCGGAGCTCAGTTGCTCTAGTTTGGCATTGCCACGGATTAGGAGAGGGCGCTCCGCCTAGGCTGCTGACCACGCTTGCAAACCGTTGCCAACGCATACTCGCAGATTCGAATTCTGCGCGAGATAGGCTGATATTGCTTTCAATCAGCAGTCAGCGAATCGCAACAGTACTTAATGCCGTAAAAATTCAAGCAAATAAAGAAGCTATGAACCTGACACTGCAAGAAATATCACAGGTAAGTAGCGGAAAAATAGTCATACTCGTCGCACCAGCAATAATAAACTTCGAAAAAGGTATTCATCTTGTCATTGAGGCCCTGGTAGCATTGCCACATACATGTGAACTTTGGATAACCGGCAATGATGCAAATGGGGTCAACAGTGCGTATGTAAGTGAACTTCGGGCAATGGTGAATCGGTTAGGAATTTCCGGTCAAGTACACTTTATCGGGTTCCAGTCAGAGATCTATGGCGTAATGAAATATGCAGACATTGTTTGTATGCCTTCACTGTGTCCTGAAGGATTCGGGTTGGTTGCGGCTGAAGGAATGGCACTTGGAAAAATCGTAATCGTATCAAATCGTGGGGGGCTACCAGAAGTTGTCGATCGCGGACGGTACGGAATGATCTTTGACCCGGAAGTTCCGGGAGACCTAGCTGAGAAACTTAAGTTGGCCTTAGCCGAACCTGCTCGAATGTCGGCTTTGACCGAAGAAGCAGCCGCATATGCAGCTAACGCTTACTCTTACACGAGGTGGGCAGAAGAAGTAAGGAAAGAACTGTATACTGCATTGCAATCAGGTCAGCTATATCATTCCAGTTGAAGGAGCTTACCTTACTAAATACTTGCCCATGCGGAATCAGAACCTGCAAAGCGCGATGACGAACGAATAACTCTTTGCGCCTTTACTATGAGCCTGATTTTCAACTTTGTAGTTAATACTTTTGAAGACTTATCGCTTAAGCGAGTGCATGAGGAATTGTTGTTAATAGGATGTTAGTATCGACCGAAAGGTTTTAAGTGATGCACGTAACAGTCACTCTCGAAGCAAGATACATGGTTACTCCAGACGGTGCCGTGTGGTCGGATTTCGGCATGGCACATAAATTCTGGGAGCGGTATCTGGAAGTGTTTGATGGCGTCACAATCGTTGCTCGTGCACGTCGCGTGGAGCCTCAACTGGATGGTTGGCTGCCTGTCATTGGAAAGGGCATACAATTTCATGCTGTCCCAGACTTTCACGGCCCTTGGCAATACTTAAGGCATGCAATACATGTGCGAGCTGCAGTTCGCTCACAAATACCAAATCTGGGTGCTGTAATTCTGAGAGTACCCTCTCTGCTCGGTAATATTATGGAAGAATCTTTCACGCAAACTTGTCAGCCATTTGCCTTAGAAGTCGTGGCTGATCCTTATGAAGTTTTCGGCCCAGGCGTTGTACAGCATCCGCTCAGGCCATTTTTCCGTTGGTACTTTTCACGGCGATTGCGACGTCAGTGTCTTCATGCCGCTGCGGTTGCCTATGTTACAAAAGCGGCATTACAACAGCGTTATCCTACGACAGGCACCTCTGCAAATATTTCCGATGTGGACCTGACCGAGGAAGCCGTTCGAGGAAGTGTGTTCCAGACATACTACTCTAACATTGAGTTGGATTCTGAATCAGTCGTTGATCGAATTCACTATGCAAAGCAGCAAGGCCCATATCAACTAGTAACAGTGGGTTCCCTGGCGCAACTATACAAAGGCTCAGATATCCTGATAGAAGCAGTTGCACATTGTGTTCAACAAGGTGTCAATCTGACCGCAGTCATAGTTGGCGATGGCATGTACAAGCAGGAACTGATTGGGCTGGCAGAACGCTTGGGAATCAGCTCACGCATTCACTTCGTCGGCCATCTTCCAGCAGGAGGAGCTGTTCGGGAAGTTCTAGATGCGTCTGATCTCTTCGTGCTACCCTCTCGCACCGAAGGTCTGCCGCGAGCCATGATAGAGGCCATGGCACGTGGGCTGCCTTGCATCGGGTCCGACGTTGGCGGCATTCCTGAACTGCTCGACGCAACCGAATTGGTCCCTGTGAGCAATTCGATTGAACTCGCTTTAAAGATACAGCATATATTGCAGAACCCTTCAAGAATGGAAACAATGTCTCGCAAGAACATAGCGACGGCAATGGAATATCGAGACACTATCTTATCTGCCAGGCGCAAATATTTTTATCAACACGTCCGTGAAATCACTGAATGTTGGGGCAGAAGCAAGAAAATATGACAAACGATGCACAACTTAGTTCAGAAATCCGTGTCCAGCAGCCTCGGCTCCTTGTCGTCACAACTGTTGCCGCTACGCTTCGGGCTTTTCTATTGCCATTCGCCCGTCACTTCCGTGCAAAAGGATGGCAGGTCGACGCTCTTGCTACCGGTGTTTCTAAATCAGCAGAATGCCTGGATAATTTTAATGCTGTATACGAGGCTGGCTGGAGCAGGAACCCT
>CAIMNN010000127.1 GCA_903842845.1 uncultured Acidobacteriaceae bacterium
AGCTTTTGGATGTACTGGATGGTGTTGCCGGGGTGGACGTTGTCGTCGCCTGTGCCGTGTGCGATGAGGAGATGGCCGTGGAGTTTGGGGGCGGAGTTCTGGACGGATGCGGCCTCGTATGCGGCGACGGAGTCAGCATCGGGTGGGACGCCGAGGTAGCGCTCGGTGTAAATGGAATCGTAGAGGCGCATGTCGGTGACGGGAGCAACGGCGACGCCGGCGCGGAAGCGGTCGGAGTGGGACATGCTGTAGAGGGTGAAGGTTCCGCCCCAGCTCCAACCCCACCAGCCGAGGCGATGGCCATCGAGGACGGGGAATTGCACGAGTGCGTTGTCGAGAGCGGTGAGCTGGTCTTCAAGTTGGACGCGGCCGAAGTCGTGATAGGCGGCCTGGGCGAAGTCGCGGCCGCGATGGCCGGTGCCGCGGTTGTCGGTGTGGAGGACGGCGAATCCGTGTGCGGCGAGGACTTCGTCAAAGAGATATTCGTCGCTCCATCCGTTGGTGACGGTCATGGGGCCGGGTCCGCCGTAGGGGTTGACGATGACGGGGACGCTGGCGGGATCATGCGCGCCTTCAGGGAGGATGAGCGCGGAGTAGAGCGTGGTTTTGCCGTCGTGTGCGGTGGTGGTGATGAGCTTGGGCGCGGTGAGGTGTGCGGACTCGAGAGAGGCGCGTGACCAGAGCTGGCTGCAACTTCCGCCGGTCTGGCAGAGGCTGACGGTTCCGGTGGTGGTGAGGCTGGAGAAGCTTTCGACGTAGTGGGAGCTATCGGGGCTGAGGTTGGCGTGGTGAGTGCCTGCGCCGGTGGTGAGGGGGGAGCGGTTGCCTTTGAAGTCGACCTTCCATGTGTTGGAGCTGATGGGGTCGCCCTCGTTGGAGGCGAAGTAGATGGTGGAGTGAGCGGCGTCGACGGTGTAGGACTCGACCTCGAAGTCGCCGTGAGTGAGTTGTGCGGCGAGGGTGAGGGTGGTGGGGTTGGCGGCGTCGTAGGTGTAGCGATAGAGATGGTTGTGGCCGTCTTGCCAACTGGTGAGGATGAGCGAGCCGGAGTTGAAGTGCATGTCGTAGGACTCGTCGAAAAATTTGTCGTCGGTGAGCGCGAGGGCGAGAGTGGATTTGCCGGTGGCGGCATCAGCGAAATAGATGGACTTGTGCTTGTGGTCGCGGGTGAGAGTCTGGACCCAGAGAGTTTTTGCGTTGAGCCAGCCGAAGCGGGGGATGTAGTCCTGGTTGGGCGTGATGGGGAGCGAGAGCCAGGTGGTTGTGCCGGCGAGCGTGACGACGCCGATGCGGACGGCGGGGTTGGGGTCGGCGACCTGGGGATAACGCTGGTTGTCGATGTCGGGGTGGTTGGGAATCCAATCGGTGAGCGGATAGGTGGGGACTTTTGCTTCGTCCATCTGGAGGAATGCGATGGCGGCGGAGTCGGGGGACCAAGCGTAGTTGGTGCGGACGTCCAGCTCTTCCTGATAGACCCAGTCGACTTCGCCGTTGAGTGTGGTGGCGTTGGGCGCGGGTGCGAGTGGGCGCGCGGCGATGGTGGAGGCGGTGAGGTCGGCGACGTGGAGGCCGTGGTCGCGAATGAAGGCGACAAGATGGCCGTTGGGGGAGAACTGCGGGTCGTCGCCGGAGTCGGCGGCTTGCGCGACGAGATGCGCGGTCTGCGATTTGAGATCGTAGATGGCGAGCTGGCCGTTGGAGTCAAAGAGAATTTGCGAGGAGTCGGGGGACCAGATGTAGTCGGCCATTGCGTAACGGGCGCGGTGGTCCTTGTCCTTCTCGTTGATGTCGGACTTGCTGACGTCGGCGAGCTTTTCTTTGGAGACTAGAGTGGAGGGCTTGCCGGTGGCGAGGTCGAGCTCGAGGAGGTCACCCTGCTTGTTGAGGGTGAGGTGCTTTGAGTCGGGGGACCAGCGGAGGCCCATGGGGATGCGGCCGAGGATGCCGGTGGCGGAGTAGATGTTCTCAACGCTGAGGGGCTTGGGCTGCGGTGGCTGCTGGGCTTGCTGTGCAGTGAGAAGAGTTGCGACGGAAACGAGCGCAGTGAGTGCGAGGGTGCGGGCAAAGTTGAAAGACAAGTAAGGCCTCCCGAAGTGTGGCGGGAACTTGGCGTTCCCGCTTCAGAAACTTCAGGGATTAGGTTAAATGACTGGGAGCGCGGAGGGGTAGAGGGCTAGAACGGTTCCTTTTTGCCGCCGCCGCAAAGCTGCACCGCGTGGGCTGCGGCTTTTTTGACGCGATAGGCGAGCGAGAGGTCCGAGATATAGAAGCTGCTTTGACTGGAGTCGTACTTGTTGAGCGTGAGCAGGTAGAGCTTGGGAGTTGTGGAGAGAGTGGTGAGCTCGGGGTGGCCTGCCTTGGCGCTTTCGGCGGTCATGGCGAGCGGGAGGGCTTTGACGGAGACGCTCTGTACATCTTTGAGGAGGGTTGCGGATTCGAGGTCGGCGATGACTTCACCGTCGCGGGTGAGCTTTTTATGAAACGCGATGCTGCACTTGGGCGCGGAGGCGTGGATGTCCGTGTAGACGACGTTGTAGGTATTGCTGGCGGTGGTTTTGTCGGTGGTGTTTTGCACGGAGGCGATAAAGCCGATGGTGCTGTTGGCGGCAAGCTTGTTCTGGATGAAGGTCATGGTCTCGCCTAGTTTGGGCTCTGATTGAGTTGCGGCGGGTTTGGATGATTGCGAGCCCGCGGGCTTGGCGGGTTGAGTGGCCTGCGAGTGCGCTGTGAGTGCTGAGCAAGTGAATGCGAGCGCTGCGAGAGAGAGAACGGCGTAAGAGAGTTTCATGGCTCCTCCTCAAGATTTTTCAGATTGGTTTGATGCGAATTTGAACGAACGAGCAGTCGTTGGACGGGGTGGATGGGAAAGGGTCAACCTTTGCGAGTGTTAATTCATCAGGGTGCAACAGTACTTAAAGGTGCGTGGAATGCACTGATGGAGTGTCATGATCTGTTGACGCAAGAAAAAAAACGGCGCAGGATTTGCGCCGCCGGAGGAGAGAGATTGAGCTGACTTTAGAAGGGGTCGTCCTTGGAGCCGCCGCCGCAGAGTTGAACGGCGTGTTGCATGGCCTTAGCTAATTTGTCAGCCAGCGTGGCGTCGGTGAAGTAAAAGGTGTTTGGTTCAAGATGGGGAGTTTGCACCAACACAACAAACACAGGCGGATGCGAAGTGGTTACGTGAATGTTTGACTGGTGGTGCGAGGCGTTGTATTCGGTCATCCATTGCTCGACCGGCTTGACCGCAATAGAACTCACATCGTGGAGTGAAATTACCTGATCCGATTCGGAAGTTTCCAACTCTTTGGTTGTTTTGTAATGGTAGGTGACTTTGCACTTGTTCGGGTCAGCGGCGACGTTGCTGAATTCATGCGTAAATGAAAATGCGCCCTTGCTACCGAAGTCTGAGTTCTGCCAGAAGGTGACGTAGTTGACCTTGCCGAGGTAGCTGAGCTTTTCCTGAATAAAACTCATGGTGGCGTCGATTGCAGGGCCGGAAGTTGCAGCAGGCGCCTGAGCAGGCGCAGAAGAGGTTTGCGCGGCGGAGGCGATAGAGAAGGTCAAGATACCAAGTGCAAGAATCGTGCGGGAGTTCATGGCTTCCTTCCATCAAATACATATATTGACCGGACTGAGAGGAAATTGTATCGGACCGGTTGAACATTTTTATTTTAGTGGCCGGGGGGTTGTGGCGAACTCGAGTGTTGGTCAACTGCTGAAAAATAAAAAAGGCACATGCGATGATGTGCCTTTGTGGAAGAAGTTGGAGTTGCTTAGAAGCCGATGATGTTGTAGCCGCAATCGACGTAGAGGGTTTCGCCGGTGATGGCGCTGGAGAGATCAGAGGCGAGGAAGAGGGCCGCGCCACCGACTTCGAGCTGGTCAACGTTGCGATGGAGCGGTGCGCGGTCGACGTGTATCTTCATCATCTCGCTGAGGTCGCCGACGCCGCGCGCGGCGAGGGTTTTGATGGGACCGGCAGAGATGGCGTTGACGCGGATATTTTTGGGGCCGAGGTTCGCGGCGAGGTATCGGACGGTTGACTCGAGGCCAGCCTTGGCGACGGCCATGACGTTGTAATTGGGAACGACCTTTTCAGCGGCGTAAAAGCTCATGGTCATGATGGAGCCGCCATCGGTCATGAGTGGCACAGCGGCGCGGCTGACTGCGATGAGAGTGTAAACGCTGACGTCCATAGCGACGCGGAAACCATCGCGGGTGGTGTTGATGAACTCACCGCGGAGCTCGGCTGCGGGAGCGAATGCGACGGCGTGGACGAGGACATCGATCTTGGAGTACTTTGCGCCGAGAGCGGCAAAGACGGATTCGATCTCAGCGTCGTTGGAGAGATCGCATTGAAAACCATGGGCGCCGGGGAGTTCGTTGATGAGGTCTTCGGCTTCGGCCTTCATGCGCTCATTCTGGTATCCGATGGCGAGCTTTGCGCCGGCTTGGTGGAGGCGCTGAGCGATGCCCCACGCAATGGAGCGTTTGTTGGCCAAACCAAAGATTACAGCTACTTTACCTTCCAAATTGAACATCTTGCGGGGAACCTCCATGAAGCCCTAATTGAGACGGGGGACACATTCAAGGATAGCATTTTAAGGGTGTGGGGCTTGGTGAAAAACGAGATGTGGTCGGTCGCCCCTACGGGGCTGGAGGTTGTTAGAGGATGCTGCCCCAGGACTGCGCTTCGCTTGTCCTGGGCTATTCTCGCGGCCTCCCTACGGGAGGCTAATTCGAATATGTGACTTCAATGCAAGTAGCGAGTCAGCAAGTCGGCGCGGAGATTTTTGTAACCCCGGTCCCCGAGTGCTAGGGACCGGGGGCACCCTGGCATTTTGAATGGTCGGATAAAAGCAAAGGCAAAAGCAACCGCGGATTCTTCGACTGCACACCCCGGCACGCCGGGGTGTTCCGCTCAGATGGGATGAAAAAGGCGTACCTTCCAGACATGTGCTCGAAGCACAGAGATTCGGTCTAGGAGGAGGTACGCCATGAAGAGCCACGTAGGAGTAGATCTTCACCAACGATTTTGCTACTTAACGGCGGTTGGTGCAAGAGGAGAGTTTTTGAAGCAGGGTCAGGTGGTGAACGAGGCCGCGGCGTTGCG
>CAIMNN010000128.1 GCA_903842845.1 uncultured Acidobacteriaceae bacterium
AATATACGTTCTCGACGGGCCGAAGAAGTACTCAATGTATTGACCAGTTGATTAAGCTCTTCTATGTATGCTTTGGTTATGTTTCGCGCCAGAATTGGGTCGTGTTCCATCACGCTAATGCTTATGATTCCGCTTTTCTTATCCTCTTCTACAATAGTATGCTCTGTTAGTTTATTGCGGGCCTCGTAATAAAACTTACTATGATATACGTGTCGCAGATCGAAACGATTGATAATATCGTCCTCAGCCGTTTGGCTGGACAATATGCCGATAAAGGTTCCGCTTGTCGTCTTCGTGCTCAGTAATCCGCCAGACATGCTTGCCCCAATTGGGCTTGCACCAGTTAAGGCACTTAGCATGGATGTGCCAGAAAGAGACTGCTGGTCGGGAGGCATTAATTGGGCTGTGGACGAATATTGGTTCGGAATCAGTAACGCGATGCCAATCGCAAGCAAAGTACCCAACCCGATTATCTTGACTAGCCAAAGGCGGTGCTGCCAGATTGCCTTCAGAAAGTCAGCAATCGGAATCTCTATCGGATCCGTCTCACTTCCGATCGCACTAAGATTGTGTTCTTCAGCGCTACTCAATGTTCCGTCCCCTGTGCAGTAAAAAGAATTCAATAGAAATTCGGTTGGATACGAGGGTCAAGAGAAACCTTACTGTTCCTCAATAGCATGTAAAGAACTGTATTAGGGCTGCGTTATTAACAAAGGATTGATCGCCAAAGGTCTCTCATGGTCGTTAATATATTGCCCAAAAGCTATTAGAATATTCCTGTAACAGCACCGGTAATGGCGACGGACGACGCGATCTGAGCAGTTCCTATGATATTTTTCCATAGCTGCGAACCGCCAATAATCTTCTCAGGGACAACGATGGAATCACCCGGCTGCATACGCAGGTTCATTACACTACTGCCCGACCAGATGCTACCGTGCCCAACAACAGACCCATCAGCTCGCACAATAAATACCTGCCGCACGTTGCCGGACTGAGTCGCTCCACCTGCCTTCATCAAGTACCAGCGAGCATTTTTGCCCGGCGTATAAGTGAATGCCTCGGTGTTATATACCTGCCCAGTAATCATCACAAAATTCGGTCGCTTGGGGATGAGTATCGTGTCGCCTGCGCGCAATTCAATGTCGGCGGAAGTGTTCGCCCACTTGCCGACGTCCGCGGAGATCCGGATCACTTGGCGGCCGGTTGCGGGGTGACTGCGCAGTGCTGTCAGAACCTGTTGTTGTTGCAACTGCATGGCCTGTAGCGTGGTAGCTTGGTCCTGGCTCGTGCTAGAAAAGGCACTCGGCTGAAAATTGATCGATGTGGCTTCGATTCTCTGAATCATCTGCTGACGGGCCTGCTCGCCCAACTGGCGGACCTGCACACGCTCCAGTACGGCTCCAGCCGGATAAGCACTCACGCGGAAACCTCCAGCACGCTTCAACAAAGAGCTGAGGTGTTCTCCCGGCACTATCCCGTAGCTGCCTGCATGTTCGACTTCACCGGATAGCGTCGCCGATGCGCCGATGTCCTGCCATCCGGCCAGTTGACGAATGCTGACAACGTCGCCCGGCTTGAGTGCCACATCTACATTCTTGTTGCCTTCAAGTACTGCCTGGACAGCAACTTGAGTATCATTGATCAATACTA
>CAIMNN010000129.1 GCA_903842845.1 uncultured Acidobacteriaceae bacterium
CCCGCGCTGTCGACTGGTTCGACCACCAGATGGCTCCCTGAGAGTTCTGCCCTTGGGCTGCACTGAGCCATCACCGGCTGATACACTTGAGTTAAGTGCGCTGTATCTGGGCGCCAACGGTATTTCTTGCGCTCCGGGGCTTCTCTTCCGGTTGCTCTGAGAATGCAATTTTCACTGCCTTTGCCGATGGAATGCGTCCAAATCAGGGGCAGAAAACTTTCTAGATCTATGACCGTTCTGCGCCACTCAGAGGCGGAGCGGGGAGGATTCATGCGGCGGTTTTTAACGCTTGTTATTTTGTTGTCGTTGGCTGTTCCGGCCGGCGTTTCCATCATCGGCTGCACTCGCAATCCCGCAGGTAATTACTGCAACGGCCTCGGTTACGGTCCCAAGCTGGACGACGTTGCCTCCATCACCTTGCAGCCCGCCACAACTGGCATTTCGCTCGCCTTCGGCAGCACCCAGCAGTTGCTCTCGCCCAGCGCCAGCACTTGCAAGGGCCAGGCGGCGTCTGTTGGCTCCTATCAGTACGGAACATCCAACAACCAGTTGGTTGATATTAGCCCCAGCGGCAATCTCTGCGGCGGCACTTGGAACCGCAACTCTGGCGGCGGCATTCCCAACTACACTATCTGCACCCCGCCCAACCCGATTCCGAATACAGGCGGCGAGCCGTACTCCGTCGTCACCGTTACCGCTTCGGCGGGCGGCGTGACCTCCAATCCCGTCACCATCCACATTCACCCCAAGATCACCAGCGTCTCGTTGACCGGTCCCCCCGAGTGCCTCTCACAGGGCCAGACCTCCCAGCTCGACGGCGAGGCCTGCTACTCCTCCGGCGGCACACAGTATGAGCTCTGCGCTCCTGCCTCCGTCTCACACTATGCCTGCCAGCTTCCGGTTGGCATCACAACGCCGCCCACCTGCGCCGGCGTCATTGGCTCCTTTAGCTACCAGTCAGGCAACACCTCCATCTTCACCATCGACCAGTACGGTATTGTAACTGGCGTTCAACCCGGAACCGCTGCCGTGACCGCTTCCATATCCGGCACCGGCGCTTCCGCTGGTTTTGTCTCCACCTGCCCGCCGCGCTCCATTGAGCTGCTCTACAACGGCCAAACCTCCGGCACCATCACACAGGGCGTGTTGCAGAACCTCACCTCGACCGCGGTCGACATTAACGGCAACCCCATCGTCGGCCTGGCGCTCAACTATCAATCGACCAACCCGGTCGACGTCACTGCCAGCAGCAACGGCACAATCACGGCAAACTACCCCGGCTCGGCTGCCATCTACGCCGTCTGCCAGCCATCCAACTGCAATGCGTCCCCCATCAATCAGGTCGGCGTGCAGGGCACCGGACTTTCCATCAGCAGTAACGCCGTCAACATCACCGTGCCCGGCACCGCCAGCACTTTTGCATGGTTCGGCAGCCCCAACCAGTCGCAGTACTTCACGCAGGTTGAGCTCCTCACCGGCACCGTCGGCCAAACAGTTCGCATGCCGTATCTGCCCAACTCCATGGTCATGGACTCCAGCGGCAACAACCTCTACTTCGGCTCTTCCCACGAGTTGATGATGTACACCTCAGCCAACAACTCGCTCAGCAAGGAAGATATCTCCGTCCCCGGCGTCATTCTCGCCGTATCGCCAGACAACAGCCAGTTGCTCATCAACGATCAGGCTCGCCAGGTCTTCTATCTCTATCGCCCGGCCGGCGGTTCAGCACAGACCTTCGGCGGTTTGGGCGTCGCCGCCACATTCTCGCCTGACTCGCGCACCCTCTACGTTGTCGATGAAGCTTCAGCAGGCCCAGCACACACCGACACCCTCTACACCTACACCTTCGCGTATGGTTGGGCTGCAACTCCGCTTCGTCCGGGCGGCGCTAAGAACATCGCAGTTACCGTCCCTGGCGTCGGCGCTTATCTCGCCGGCCCGCAGACCACCGCTCACACCTGGTGCGTCGCAGGTACCGTCGGTGACTACAGCGGCGCGGTCTACTATCCCGAGGGCGATTACCTCGACCTTGCCACAGATGCTCTCGCAGCAACCGAAGACGGCCAGCACATCATTGGCGCCGGCTACATCGATGCCACCCATGTCAACTTGTCTGACATCGGCGTCAACGTGCTTGGTGGTAGCTCTGTCACTCCCGGCTCCAATGTTGTCCATTTTCCTGACCAATGTCCCTCGACCGACGATAACTTGATCAGCATCGGACAATCCATGCCCGCGCTTCAGTTGACTCACACGCTCAACCAGACGACGCTGACCTTCGCAACGCAAGCCGCTGACATCCATCAGGTTCTGGCTTCGAAGACCCCCTCCACTACTACACAGGAGAACCTGGTCTTCATCACCTACGATCCGCCCACAAGCGGAGCCACCACCGGTGCCAACCTGCCCTACTACCTCACCTCGCCAACCGGCCCCGGAATCCTCGGCACGCCCGGCGCGGTTACTCTCACCGGCTCCGCCAATATCACAGCGCCTGTCGCCGGAGCATTCAGCCCCGACAACAAGCTCTTCTTCGTCTCCACCGCAGGCGACAACCTGGTCCACTACATCAACGTGAACAATGTCATCAATGGCACTTCACCGCAAGACCAGCAGTCCATCAACCCCGGTCTCACGGACCCCAGCGGCACTCCCGTTCCCGCAACCGTTATCGTGGTCAAGCCCCGCGCAACCACATAATCAAAACCGCATCAATGCAAAGGCCGCCACTCCGGCGGCCTTTGCTTTTTCTCAATCGGTGCGTCCGCTCATGCAGGTTGGACAACTGGCTGTGCACTAGTCCCTAATCCC
>CAIMNN010000130.1 GCA_903842845.1 uncultured Acidobacteriaceae bacterium
AATGCCGCTCGTCGTCGTTCTTGAAGTGGATAGATGGTTTTGTGCGCCACTCCTCTAATTGATTGCGTTCCCGCATCACAAGTTCCCAAGAGCTCAGCTTGCCCCGCCAAGCCTCAAACTCATCAAATGCTGCTTTTGCATCAGAACCCGGCTCAAGCGCGATAAGCGCAAAGGAACCGCCAAGAATCGAGTCTTCATTTGGCGGCGCTAACTTCACGCTGTCTATCGAGATAACAAGAAGGCTCTCGCTGATATCGGTGAAATGAATCACTCTGGCGGGAGCGTGGGGTCTGTCAAAATTTTCGGTCGATGCAACCGTGTGTGCCCATTTCATGTTGAACACAGACTTGCTCTGAGGGTCGGCAAACGGGTCTGCCATAAAGCTGACCATGAGCGCGTTGCGGTTTAGCCCGAAAGGCATATAGGCAATTAACGATCCAACAGAAGAGTGGGTCACGATAATATGCGAGTCATCCATGTACTCGGCGGATATCCCGTTCTGCTGTGTCTTGGAGTTAAGCGAAATTGAATCGAGGAAATTGACTGTCTCAATGCCCTCAGCATAAGGCTTGCCCGGCTCCGGCCCCGTATAGCTATAAGGATGCGCGTAGAACTTTGTGATGCGCGCCGTGTCCGGATCAACTACCACAAATCCGTGACCGTTACCCGTCACAAGATGCGAAGACGCAAATGCAGGCAGTGTAATGAACGCGGCAACAAGAGTAAAAAGTACGCGGCGCATGATGCACACAGTGTCACCGATGCGCCCGCCGCACGCAACAGCAGATTTATTTGCTCGGCCCAGACCCAGACTGCAATGCCGTCATCTGCGCGGTCAGCTCTTTGTACGCAGCTTCGTCGAACGGCCCGTTGTGCGTCCAGCGAACAATACCTTTTCCATCAAGCAGCAACAAGCACGCATCATCAGCATTCTTCAGCCCAACGCGCGCTTTCCACGCGTCAGTCCCCCCGTACACCGTTATCACATTCTCCTGGTCTGACTTCGGCGTGCCGCTGCGCATGCCGGAATCAATGAACCACTTTCCCAGCCGAGCCATCCCGCCTATCATCGGCACTTCAAAAAAAGTAACCGCCGGATTCGTCCCGTAATCCTTGCGGAAGTGCGAAATCCACGCCTCAACAGGGAAGCGCGAGTTGTACGTAAAGCCGATGGCAACAAGTGCGACCTTACCCGTCGCGGCCTCAGGAAGCACAGCCTCGCGCGACGTAAGAAACTCGCCTTTGAGCTGCGGCATCGGCGTGCCAGTTGTAAGCGGCGCAGTTGTCGTAGTTGCTGGCATACCAGGCAAAAGAAATGATGCGATAAGTATTGCAGGAAGAATTATCATGCGAAAAAACACTCCTTTGTACGATTCAATGCATCTGTCGCTGAGATTAGTTTGGCACAGCCTTTGGGCACGCGAGCGAATTGTTTGATGCCATCAAAATCAGCCATTGAGTGCTATCTGCTGCTGCCGCAGACAGCTTGTGGCTATACAGGCAGTGACCTGGCTGCTGAATGTGCGATGTGTATATTGCTTTGGCCCAATGCAATTTTGATTTGTATAAACAACTTTGTTGAAGATGAACCTTACAACGTTTGCGGCTCTCAATGAATGAGCTACAACCAAGAAGGGGCCATGGAACTTCTCATGCAAAAGCACTCCGCAGAAAACAATCAACAATATAAAGCCCCGTCAGAATAAAGCCCCGTCAGAGTTTTTCTGCCGGGGCTTGTATTTTTGTTTCGTCACTAATCAACAGATACACGCAGCATCAACGTTGCATGTGCAGGAATCTGGACCGTGTACACGCCCTTTGTAAAGCTGACTTCCTTGTGAGCCCACACATCGCGCACTGATTTCACTTGCTTGCTGAGACCTAGTTCCTTCAGCGTGACCTTCGTCGTTGCCGGAGCCGAGCCAAGATTCACCACACCAACCGCAACACCGCCATCAGCCAGCGGCTTCATCCACGTTTCCAGGTTTCCGTTCTTCGTCGGCGACGCCTGTTTGCCCAGCGCGTCCTGGTCTATCGCAATAACCTCGCGATTCATCAGTATGGATTTTGTTTCATCGCTCATCGTCCGAACATCGTTACCTGCCAGCAGCGGCGCTGCCGTCAACGCCCACAGGCTCATGTGCGTGCGGTACTCGTCGCCGCTCATGTGCCCGTTGCCGATCTCGAGCATATCCGGGTCGTTCCAGTGGCCTGGCCCGGCATAAGGCGCAGTGTGCGCCTGCTTCTCGATGTTCTCGATCATGCTCTCCCACTTGTCGCTGATATCGCCGGTCGTGCGCCACAAGTTGCCGCTGACCTCGGGAGCCCACTTCTCCACCGAGCCAAACCCGTACTCGCAAAGGCTGTAGACTATCGGCCGTCCTGTCGCCTGCAACGCATCACCCATCTTCTGGTAGATAGGTTGCAGGTCGGCTTCCCTATAAATTGACCCGGCGCTGCACCAGTCGTACTTCAGATAATCAATGCCCCACGCTGCAAAGGTATTCGCATCCTGCTCTTCATGCCCATAGCTCGCCGGGTAACCGGCGCAAGTGCGCGGCCCGGGTGAAGAATAAATTCCTATCTTCAATCCCTTCGAGTGAACGTAATCTGCCAGCGCCTTCATGTCAGGGAATTTGTGATTCGTCTGCAAATTTCCCTTCGCGTCCCGCACGCCTTCCCATGTGTCGTCAATGTTGATGTAAATGTAGCCCGCATCGCGCATTCCACTTGTCACCATCGCATCCGCCATTGTGCGCACCGTCTGGTCGTCCACCTTCTCCGCAAAAAGGTTCCAGCTGTTCCAACCCATCGGCGGAGTCTTCGCCAGTCCGTTGTATGCAACCTTGTGCAGCGCGGGCGGCGGAATATATGCCTGGTGCGAAATCACGTCTTTAGCCGTGGCACGACGTGCCACCATCGGCTCGCCCCACACCGTGCCATGCAGCTCATTGTTGGTCAGCTCGCCAGTGATGAACGGCTTCACATCACTCCAGCCCACGCCCCACAGTTCAAAGTGATCGCCGTGAACGCTGCCGGTGACGTTATGCGTATCGCTGAGAGTTTCAATCGAACCGCTCAGCTTCTCGCCATCCTGCTTTAGCACAAGAATTCTAAGCTGCGCCTCGCCGTTCTCTAGCAACTTGCCCGTGGAGGCCCAGCGGCCGTTGATTTCCTGCGCACTCAAAACCGTGACGCCAAGCAGGCAAACGATAACGCCGCAGAGTAGCCGGCGCGCTGTGATTGGTGTGGTCATTGCGGTTTGCATCGTATTCTTCCTTTGGTCAACTCTGTTCTTGATAATAAATTCGCCGCTCCATTATTGCAGTGCCGGCTACTGGTTGAGGAGGCAAATCAATCGAAAGAGTTGTATCTGGCTTCACACAAGGCCGATCCATCGATGGGATAATGATTGAGAATTGAGTGAAGCCCGCTAATGGCCAGTTACACGCGAAGAAAATTTCTCACCGAGCTACCCGCCGCCGCAGCAGGCCTTGCTGCTGTCACCGGGCTGGCCCCGCGCCTCGCCTCGCAGTTGCCTTCCCAGCGATACTGGTTCACCGATGTCGCCGCTCGCAGCTCCTTCAGCTACCGAAGCAACAATCACCTCACTGGCCGCAAATTCTTCCCTCAGCCCATGTGCGGCGGCGTCGCGGCGCTCGACTACAACAACGACGGCCTCATGGACCTCTTCTTCACCAACGGCGCAGAGATGCCCTCGCTCAAAAAAACTTCGGCAGACTTTGCCAACTGCTTGCTCCGCAATCGCGGCGACGGCACCTTTGAAGACGTGACCGCCAAGGCCGGCCTCCTCGGCATGGATCTTGGCTTTTGTTACGGCGTAGCGGCAGCCGATTTCAACAACGACGGCAACGCCGACCTTTTCATCTGCAACGCAGGCCGCAACGCACTCTACCGCAACAATGGCGACGGTACATTTACTGATGTAACTGCCGGCTCCGGCCTCGACCACAAGCCCGAAAATCTGCTCAGCGTCGGCGCGGCGTGGGTCGACATCGACAACGACGGCCTCCTCGACCTCATCGTGACCAACTACACCTACTGGAGTCCGCAAAGCGATAAGACCTGCTTCATATCGCCTGGCCAAGAGGAGTATTGCAGTCCTACAAACTACAAGAGCGTCTCCTCGCGTCTCTATCGCAATCTCGGCAACGGAAAATTTGAGGACGTCACCGAAGACAGCGGCATCGGCAAAGCTCTCGGCAAAGGCATGGGCATCTCCATCGCCGACTTCAACGGCGATGGCCGCATGGATATCTTTATCGCCAATGACACCGAGCAGAATTTTCTCTTCATCAATCAGGGTGGCGGCAAGTTCCGTGAGGCTGGCCTTGAGCTCGGCGTCGCGTACAACCTGCAAGGCGAGTCCGTCTCCGGTATGGGCTGTGATGCGCGCGACTTCAACAACGATGGTTTGGTTGACCTTGTTTACAACGACCTCGCCACTCAGGTCTTCGGCCTGCTGCGCAACGTCGACGGAAGATCTTTCGACGACATCACCTGGACCTCCAAAATGGGGCCGCTCAGCCGCTCGTTCTCCGGTTGGAGCATCGGCTTCATCGATTACAACAACGATGGATGGAAAGACATCTACTCCGCCAACGGCGACGTCGACAATCTGACTGCAACCTCGCGGCAGCACGACAGCATCTTCCGCAACGTCGACGGCAAAACGCTCGTCGATGCTTCCTCGGAGATGGGACCGGATTTTCTACGATTGGGCTATCAACGCGGCTCGGCCTTCGTTGACCTCAACAACGACGGCTTCATGGACCTCGTTGTCACATCGCTCAATGAGCGTCCGCGCATCCTGATGAACAACGCGCTCGAGCGCAACCACTGGTCGATGCTCGACCTGCGTGGAACCGTGAGCAATCGCGATGCCATCGGTGCGACCGTCAAGCTCGTCACAGCCTCCGGGCGCGCGCTCTACAATCACGTGAACCCAAGCGTCGGCTTCATGAGCTCGAGCGACAAGCGCGTGCACTTCGGCCTCGGCGCAGAGTCGAAGCTCGCCTCCATCGAAATTCGCTGGCCTTCGGGAACCGTGCAGACCATCGACAAGCCCGCAGCCGACACCATCCTCAAGATCGAAGAGCCACACGCAGCGAAACAAAAATAGCGTTACTGTTTGTCCAACCGGTAAGCCGACGCCTGAAAATCTCCGTGAAAGCTTACCGTGCTGTCGTACGAAATATCGCTCAACTCCAGCCCATGCCCCATCCACCATGCACCGCTCGCCACCTCGGGCGTGCCGTGTGCAAGCGGTCCTTCTATCGCACGCAACTTGTACATCGCCTGCGGGTCAAGCCCTTCAAGCTTCAGCCGCGGAAACACCCTGCCCTCTTGCGTCGAATGAATGAACGCAAAGACCACCGACTGCGACTTGTCGCCGCTCACCGACTGCGTCGCCGAAAACTCGCTGCCGTTGCGCGGTGATATCAACCGGTAAAGGTCGCCCTGTGTTATCGTCGCCTGCACCTGGTGATACTCGCCGATCAATCGCTTCACCAGCGCCGTTTCTTCCGGCGTCCACTTGCTGATGTTCGCGCCGATCCCAAGCGATCCCTGCATCGAACTGAGCATCCGATACGTCAGCGATGTCGCGCGGTGATTGAACCAATGCGGCGACTCCGTCACCCACGCCATCATCACCTGCGGCGTATACGCGTAAGTGAAACCATCCTGCTGCGTCAGCCGGTCGAATGGGTCGGTGTTATCAGACGGCCAAACCTCATCGGTGTAGCGCAAAATTCCCAGGTCCACACGCCCGCCGCCCCCCGAGCACGACTCTATCTCCACCTTCGGATGTCTGCGCCGCAGCTCGTCAAGTATGTAGTAGAGATTCCGCGTGAACTCTACGTAAACGCGTTTCTGCTCGGCGGCCGGCAGTTGGTCCCAGCCCGGCTCGCTCCAGTTGCGGTTGTAATCCCATTTCAAAAACGCAATATCGTTCTCGTTGAGCAGCTTGTCCAGAAACCCAAGAACATAATCGCGAACATCCGGCCGCGCAAGGTTCAACACCATTTGATTGCGTTGCTCGGTGCGGTCACGCCCCGGAAAGTTCAGCACCCAATCCGGATGCGCACGATAAAGATCTGAGTCCGGATTCACCATCTCCGGTTCAACCCACAATCCAAAGTCCATTCCCAGTGTGTGTACTTTATCGATCAGCGGCTTCAGCCCATGTGGGAACTTCTGCGCATTCACATACCAGTCGCCAAGTCCGGCATGGTCATCCTTGCGCTGCCCAAACCAGCCATCATCCATCACAAAGCGGTCCACGCCGAGCGCCGCAGCTTTTTCCGCCAGCGCCATCTGGCCTTCGTCGTCGACGTTAAACTGCGTCGCCTCCCACGAGTTGAAGATCACCGGCCGCGGCTTCAACTTCGCCACCGGCTCCGTACGATGCGGAAGTATATTTGAAATCTCGTAGCGATGCAGCAGTCGCGACGCTCCACCCAATCCATCCTTCGAGTAGCCGCCGTAAAACACTGGCGTCTCCAGCGACTCGCCCGCGTGCAGCACATACCCAAAATCAAAAGGATTGAACCCGCCAGTCACGCGCACCGTGTCCAGCGTGTCCTGCTCCACCGTGATGCGCCACGACCCGCTCCACGCCAGCGCGCCAAACCACACCTCGCCGCTCTCTTCATTCGTCTCGCCGGCCTGCAATGCAAACCACGGATTCGCCTGGTGCGACGTGCTCCCGCGTCTGCTCTCGATAACGCGCGCGCCCTGACGCACCGCCTCTTGATTCAGCGTCCACTCGCCCGCCCACCGCCCGGTCAAATAATTTAACGTGTAATGTCCGCGCGGCAAACTCCACGCCGCCGCAGCCGCCTGCTCCACCGTCACATTTTGTTTCTCGCTGTTCTCGATCGTCGCCGAGCGCGACAAAATTCCGCTCCCCGCTTCCATCTTGTAGTGCAGCGTCACATACACCGCGGCCTTCACATCCTTCAGCACTACATCAAACCCATCATCGCTGGCTTTGTGGCTGACGTAGTGCAGCACCAGGTCGCGGTTCCCATCCGCAAACGTCATCTTCAGCGCCGGCTCGTAGTTCAACCCCGCGCCCCAGCTCACATACTCCTGCGGTGTGTTGTTATACGAGTCGTCAAACGACGCCCACTCCTGCATCGACTTGGCAGCCGGTACCTCGTCCTTCTCCCCAAGCCGTGGCCCCCAGTAGATCTGCTGCAACTCGCCGCGCTCGTTCACGCCAAACACATACGTCACATTCCCGCCATCCAGACGAAAAGTCTGCTTCGCCGCGTCGTAATGCGTTCCGGCATGCAGTGGGGCACAAAGGCCAAACGTAGTTATAAGTACAACTAAAAAATGCCTCATCAGTTTCCACCTTCAGTGTGACTTTCAGGAACAATCCATATTACAGGCGTCGGCTCGCCTGCGCGATGAGTCAGCGAACGCCAAAGCGAGTGACAAGCAAGCAGTCACGGCACATAGTAATTAAATTTTGAAAGGGAAGTGCCGAAGCGAGCGACAAGCGAGCGGCTGCTCCATGCAATGCTGGCGGAGAGAGGGGGATTCGAACCCCCGGTACAGCTTTTGACCGTACAACGGTTTAGCAAACCGCCGCCTTCAGCCACTCGGCCATCTCTCCGCACTAACGACGATTATACCGGAAGTGGCGGAATCAAAGCTCGCGCGGGCTAGGAATTGTGCGGAAGCGCAGAAAGTGAAGCCTCGGCCCAGCTCCGAAATCAGCCTTCCGGAGCGCCCGAAAACTGCCCAATTTCGAGACGTTTTTTCCACCGCCAAAAACCGCGTTTCACCCGCGCCAGCAGCGGGTGAAACCTGCCTTCAAAAAAAATCAAAAAAGGTCACTTTTTTGCTTTGTCTGGGGAGAAAATGTTGATAGATTCTCAATCATGCGCTTAACAAAAAATCCGGCTAAAGCCAAGGCCAGAACATCGGCCGGCAAGCGTGCTTTTTCCGCCGGAAAAATGCGCATTCTCCCCCTCATCGCCGCCACATATTTCATGGTCTCCGGCGGCCCCTACGCCATTGAGGACATCTTCGGCGGCGCCGGCCTCGGCGCGGCAATACTCATCCTGCTTGTCCTCCCCTTTGTCTGGAGCCTCCCGACAACGCTCATGATCGGCGAGCTGGCCAGCGCCATCCCCGCCGAGGGCGGCTTCTACGTATGGGTCCGCCGCGCCCTGGGGCCCTTCTGGGGCTATCAGGAGGGCTGGCTATCCATGACCGCCAGCATCTTCGACATGGCGCTCTACCCCTCGATATTCGTCTTCTACCTCGGCAAACTCAGCCTCTTTGCCACCGTCAGGCAGCAAATGTCCTCCGGCTGGATGCACTACGGCCTCATGCTGCTCGTGGTCGTCCTTTGCGTCCTCTGGAACCTGCGCGGCGCGCCCTCAGTCGGCCGCGGAGCCCTCGCGCTCTTCTTCCTGCTTCTGGCCCCGTTTGGGGTCTTTTTAGCGCTGGGCGCCTGGCACGGGCTCATGCTCCACCCTGTCATCCAGTGGTCGCAGCCGCACACCCAGGAAGGCCTCTCCATGGCCATTCTCGTCGCCATGTGGAACTACATGGGCTGGGACAACGCCTCCACCGTCGCAGGCGAGGTCGATAACCCGCAGCGCAACTACCCGCGCGCCATGCTGCTCTCGGCGCTTCTAGTCGCGCTCACCTACATCTTGCCGCTTCTCGCAATGGCCGTCGCTGGCTTCTCAACCGAAGGCTTTGCCACAGGCGATTGGGTCATCGTCGCCGAAAAGCTCGGCGGTCCCTGGCTGGCCATCCTTATCGTCCTCGGCGGCAGCATCACCGGCATCGGCATGTTCAACGCCCTCGTGCTCAGCTACACGCGCCTGCCCATGGCCATGGCCGAGGATGGAATGCTCCCCGCCGTCGTCGCCAAAAAGAACAAGCACGGCGTGCCCTGGGTCTCTGTTCTGCTCTGCGGACTCGCCTGGGCCATTGCGCTCAACCTCAGCTTCGAGCGCCTCATCTCCATCGACCTCATCCTCTACGGCTCCAGCCTCATCCTCGAGTTTGTCGCCTTGATCGTCCTGCGGCTCAAGGAGCCCGCCCTCAAGCGCCCCTTCAAAGCGGGCAGCTTTGCCACCGCCTGCGCTCTCGGCGTTGGCCCCACCGCGCTCATCCTCTACGCGCTCTATGTCTCTCGCGGCGACCACATCGAAACCGGAATCCCCGGCCTCGGCTCCATCTCCGCACTCGGACTCGCAGTGGTTGTCGCTCTCCTCGGCCCGCTCTTCTACTGGTTCATGGCCGCACCCATGGCGCGACGCAGACTCGCCGCTGCCGAAGCCACTGACTGATCTACATATCACTGCAAATTTAAAAGCCGCCGGAGTTCGGCGGCTTTGTCTATTTCTGGCCTGCGTCGGCCAACTTCAATTTGTGTTGCTTGAATAAATTCACCGAGTGAACCACCCTGTCGCGAGCATACCCGGCATCATGCCAGCCCTTCACCTCAACCCGCTTGCCTTCAAGGTCCTTATAGATGGAAAAGAAGTGCGTTATCTCCTTGATCATGTGCGCATATACATCCGTATAGTTCCACACATTGGCGAAGCGCGGATTATTGTTTCCAACAGCGAGAACCTTTTCATCCAGCACGCCCTGGTCCAGCATCTCAAGCAGCCCGATTGGGCGAACCTCCTGCACGCACCCGGGGAAGCTCGGCGTCGGCACCAGCACCAGGACATCCAGTGGGTCGCCATCATCGCTCAGCGTCGACGGAATAAAACCATAGTCGCCGGGGTAGTGCACAGGCGAGTGCAAACTGCGGTCCAGTTTGAAGACATGCAGTTGCTTGTCGTACTCGAACTTGCTGGTCGCGTCCTTGGGAATTTCAATCACCGCGCGGAATACTTCAGGTGCACGCTCTCCGAGGGGCAGTTCAAGATAATTGATCATTGCGGAATTCTCCATTCCAGTTTGCCGTCTCGGCACGCTGGAAGTTTCATCATCAAGGATGCGGCTGAGGCTTGTCTACACCGGGCGCAAAATCCCAGAAAGCCGCATGCTTATGCAGCAAATACGAATGTAAGGCGCCTGATTTTCAGAACGCCGCAAACGGTGGCTCCTGGCAGGCTGCGGGCTCAGGACCGGCGCTGCGTAATGCCCACTCGGCATGACGTGGTAGCCAGTTCGACCGCACCCACGGGTCCTCCAGGAAATACAATTTCAGTTTCTTGAGTCCGTTCTCGGCATTCGGAGTCTTGCGTAGTTGTGCTATCTCGTTCGCCACTTTCCAATTGGCGCATTGCTCAAGCGTGTGCAGGTCGCTCTGTTCCGCAGGCGTCAGATCACTCAGCCATTGGTCCGAAGTTTTTATCTGCCACGGGAAATAGCCCGTCCCGTTCTCCCACTCATATGCCTCCACCTCGCGCAGAGAATCACGCACATTTCTTATCTCCAGATCGTCGATATCAAGACTGTTGTAACTGCGGTTGAATTGCTCCACATGGATAAGCTCATGGCCAACTGAAGCCGTAATGTACGCCGGTGACTTGCACAGCAGATTGACCGAAATAAAGAGTGGAAATTTTCCATACTGTTTTGGAACCACAGCGATACCGACGTTCTTCACCTCGTCGCGTCCCCAGATTATCTGTAGCCGCTCAGCCTCGTAACCGCTGTACCACGCAAAGACAATGCGTTCTATCAGCTTGCTTCGAAGATCCTCCGCGAATCCGGTGCTGATGTATCGGTTGCCGGCTGTTGCGCTTTGGTCCCCGACTCCCAGTGTCAGCTCCACCTGCCGGCCAAGGCAGCTCTTTGTATGCAGGTAACTGTCGCCTCGAAAATAAAGGGAATTGTAATAGGTGAGAAAGTAAACGTCATTCAACACAGGAGTCTGCGGTTGCAAAACGCAACGTTCGCTCTCCAACTCACCCGTGCACTTGACCGCGCACTCGCCGGGCCGGTCGAAGCGCATCTGGGTCGACCGGCAAAGAATCTCTTTTTGAGCTACTACTGGTAAATGAGCAAATACGGCAACAAAAAGAAAAACAAATGTCAGCATGTTACGGAAAGGCATATTGCGAGCCCTGCCCTCTCGGAAGTGTTGTTGCACCCAATTTTTGGCTTTTGTGACTTCGGCCAATTCCTGGTCAAATTGTATTGCATGTCCTACATTTGTCTGACGCTCAAACCCAGCCAATGTCGCGGGGGGAAGTTTCATTTTTGACTGGAAGTCTAAAATATCACAGAACACAGACATTCGATTCACCGCTTTCTCTATAATCTAGAAATATGAAGGCTCATGTTACAGTCACTTTAAAAACCTCGGTCCTCGACCCCCAAGGCCAGACCATCCACAACGCGCTCGGCAAGATCGGCATTCAAGGCGTTGAAGCCGTCCGCCAAGGCAAGTACTTCCTGCTCACCCTTTCGCCATCTCTTACCAAAGATGCCGCACGCGCCGAGGTCGAGCGCATCGCCCGTGACGTTCTCACCAACCCCGTCATCGAAGAGTTTACCTACAAGCTCGAGGAGTAGTTATGTGCGGTATCGTCGGGTACGTCGGTCCCAAGGAAGTTGTCCCAGTCATCATCGAGGGGCTCCGCCGCCTCGAATACCGCGGTTATGACTCAGCCGGAATCGCCGTCGGCAAAGCCGGCGATAAAGTCCTCTCCATCCGCCGCGCACCCGGCAAGCTGCGCAACATCGAAGAGGTTCTCCGCGAGAACCCCCTCGAAGGCACATACGGCATCGGCCACACCCGCTGGGCCACGCACGGCCGCCCCACCGAAGAGAACGCCCACCCCCATCGCGATTGCACCGGCTCCATCGTCGTCGTCCACAACGGCATCGTTGAGAACTACCTCGAACTCAAGCGTGAACTCACCGCACTCGGTCACAAGTTCGTCACTGAGACCGACACCGAGATCATCGCCCACCTCATCGAAGAGGAACGCAAGCAGAAGCCCGGTCCGATGGAAGTCGTCGTTCGCCGCGTCGTCAAGCGCCTCACCGGCGCATTCGCACTCGGCATCCTCTGCGCCGACGAGCCCGACAAGATCGTCGTCGCTCGTTACGGTCCGCCAGTCGTCATCGGCGTCGGTGAAGGCGAAGCCTTCGTCGCATCCGACGTTCCCGGCATCCTGCACCACACCCGCAATATCTACTTCCTCGCCGACGGCGACATGGCCATCCTCACGCCGCAGGGCGTCACGCTCACTGACTTCGAAGGCCAGCCCATCGTCCGCGAACTTCAACGCATCACATGGGACCCGATTCAGGCGGAAAAGGGCGGCTTCAAGCACTTCATGCTCAAGGAGATCTGGGAGCAGCCGCGCGCCATCCGCGACACCACGCTCGGCCGCGTCTCGCTCGAAACAGGCACCGTTTACCTCGGCGAAATGAAGCTCACCGACGACGACCTCCGCGCCGCCACCAGCATTCAAATTGCCGCCTGCGGAACCAGTTGGCACGCCGGACTCGCCGGCAAGTATATGATCGAACGCCTCGCGCGCATCCCTGTCGACGTCGATTACGCCAGCGAATACCGCTATCGCGACCCCATCGCCGACCCGCACGCGCTCGGGCTTCTCATCACTCAATCCGGCGAAACCGCCGACACGCTCGCAGCGCAGCGCGAGCTCAAGGCGCTCGGTTCGCCGACCGTCGCCATCTGCAACGTTGTCGGCGCAATGGTTGCGCGCGAGGCTAATGGCGCGCTTTACACGCACGCTGGCCCTGAGATAGGCGTCGCATCCACCAAGGCATTCACCGCGCAACTCACCGCACTCTTCCTGCTCGCGCTCAAGCTCGGTCAGTTACGCGGTGTGCTGACGAAAGAGCAGTCGCTCAGCTACATCGAAGCCCTCGGCCGCATCCCCGCAAAGATCGAAGAGGCGCTCAATCAAACCTCAGCCCAGTGCGAGCAGCTCGCGCGCGACTTCTCCAACTCGCGCGACTTCCTCTACCTCGGCCGCGGCATTCACTTTCCGATCGCGCTCGAAGGCGCGCTCAAGCTCAAGGAAATTTCCTACATTCACGCCGAAGGCTATCCCGCAGGCGAAATGAAGCACGGCCCGAACGCGCTCATCGACGAAACGCTGCCTGTCGTAGTCATCGCCACACGCGACGAAACGGACCCTGGCTCAAAGCTGCGCTACGAGAAAACACTCTCCAACATTCAGGAAGTCACCGCGCGTTCCGGCCGCGTGATTGCCATCGCCACCGAAGGAGACACAACCATCTCGCAACTCGTCGAGCACACCGTCTTCGTTCCGCACACGCCCGAACTACTGAGCCCGCTCATCGAGATCGTCCCCTTGCAGCTCCTGGCCTATCACATCGCCGTCCGCCGCGGTTGCGACGTCGACCAGCCGCGCAATCTGGCCAAGTCGGTCACCGTCGAATAAGCGCAAGCTCATCCTTGTGCTGATTTTCAATTTCAAGGGGCAGGTTTGCCCTGACCCCTGCCTCCTGATTCCTGAATCCTGTCTTGCAGTTCATTAGCCTCATCTGTGGCACAATCATTCCTTCAATGCCCTGCGCTGAAAGTGAAAACTCTCCACCGCTCAGGCCTTCGCTCAGAACTCGACCATCTGTCCACTTTTAGCTCGATTTTTTCGACTTCTACTCGCTGCTAACCAATAGAAATATTTACATTTAAATCAATTTGAGTGACTTTTTTTTGAAAATCAAAATGCCACTGTGCAACTGCGAAATCGCTCCAATATACAGATAAATAACCACTTACAGAAATCAGCACAGTCCGCTTCGCAGTTACTGTGAAACTGTGAAGCGTATTTAGAATTACCCATAAATCACTGATTATTTGTGACATACACAAACCAGCACACCGCAGAGTTAAAATTGCCGCATCATGAAAAACCTCAACAGAAGAGAGTTCTGCCAAATGACCGCCGCGCTCGGTGCAACCGCGCTCGCAACACCAAAGATTCTTTCCGAGCAGCCAACGCTACGCCTCTCGCTCACGGTCAACCCTGCTAAAAAAATCTCAACGTTGCCCCGCGACTACATGGGTCTGAGCTATGAGAGTGGGCAGCTAGCTTATCCGGATTATTTTTCGCCGAAGAACACTCAACTGATAAATCTCTTCCGCAAGCTGAGCCCGTCAGGAGTTTTGCGCCTGGGCGGTAACTTGAGCGAGTTCACGATTTGGTCGGAGACGGAGCCGACACCGGCGCCTGAGTCTGGCGGATTGGTGGGGCCTGACCCTGGAGTGCGAGTGCCGCGGACGTTTACGATAACGCCGAACTCGATACGCAGCCTGAAGGGTTTTCTCGACGCAACGGGCTGGCGCTGCATTTATGGATTGAACCTGGGCGGTGGAACGGTTGAACAGGCAGTGGCCGAGGGTGGCTTTGTTGCAAAAACACTTGGCGAGAAACTTACCTGTGTGCAATTCGGAAACGAGCCCGACCTCTTCAAGCATCGCGATGAGAACAACAGGCCGTGGAGTTACGAAGAGTATCTGACCAAGTGGAAAAGTTTTCGTGCGGAATTTCATCGGCAGCTTCCGGTTGTTGCGGTTGCGGGGCCTGACACGGCGTACAACCACGAGTGGGTGAGCCGGTTTGTGAAGGATGTGCCGAAGGAAGTTGTGATGGTGACAAGCCACTACTATCCGCTGGGGCCGCCGACGGACCCAAAGATGACGATAGAGCTGTTGCTCAATCCGGGGGAGCGTTTTGAGAGCTCCTGCCATATGCCGATCGAGTCGGCGAAGGCCGCGGGGATTCCGTTCCGCATGGCGGAGGGGAACTCGTGCTACAACGCAGGCAAGACGGGTGTGAGCGATACGTTTGCCGCCGCGCTGTGGGCAGGTGATTACTGTTTGCAGATGGCCGCGCTGGGATGCGTGGGCGTGAATTTGCATGCGGGCGCGAACGGATATTACTCGCCAATCATTGGTTCCATTGTGAATGGATTTACAGTTCGGCCGGAGTACTACGGGTTGCTGTTGGCGCAGAAGTTTGCGGGTGAGAGTTTGTGCGACGCAAAGCTCGATGCGCAGGGCGCGAATGTAACCGCGTATGCGGCGGCGGGTGAAAACAATGTGAAGTTAATTGCGTTGTTCAATAAGGATGGGCGAGAGGTAGACGTTACGATGAGCGGCATGAATAAGGCAAGGGTTGCGCGGTTCAGCGCGCAGGCAATTGATAGCAAGAGCGGGGTGACGTTTGGTGATGCCGGCGAAAAATTGTATGCGCAGAACGGAAAATGTAGTGTGCATCTGCCTGGATATTCGGCGGCAATGCTTTGGATTAAATAAATCAAATCACGACTCATCAAAATAAAAAGAGCAGACTTGATGATTCAAGCCTGCTCTTTTTGTGCGTGCAAAAATTACGCGCGGCCGGCGAACTCGCGGGTTTCGGTGTAGACCTTGACCTTGGTTCCGGCTTCGATGAAGAGGGGGACCTTGATCTCGATGCCGGTTTCGAGCTTCGCATTCTTCTGCGCGTTGCCGCTGGCGGTGTTGCCTCGCGCGCCGGGCTCGCAGTCGACAACCTCGAGCTCGACCTGCTGGGGCAGTTCGAGGCCGATGGGGCTGCCGTTGAACTTCTGAATCTGGAGCAGCAGTCCGTCGACGAGGAAGTCGCGTGCGTCGCCGAGCATGGATTCATTCAGCGTAAGCGTCTCGAAGTTGGACTGGTCAAGGAAGTGCGAGCCTTCGCCATCTGTATACAGATAGGTGGCTTCGACGACCTCGAGGTCGGGCTCCTTGAACTTTTCGCCGGCCTTGAAGGTCTTGTCAAAGACGGCGCGGGTGAGCAGGTTGCGCATCTTGAGGCGGACGAGGGTCTGGCCACCGCGGGCGGTGGGAGTGGAAATTTCAAAATCGATGCAGTAGTAGGGCACGCCTTCGTGCTCAAAGTACATCTTGCGTTTTACTTCGATTGCTTCAAGAACTGATGCCATGTTGTCAGAAACCCCGTCCAAAAATTGTGCGTATTCACCAATTATAGTTGTTGGGCTTTCGTGCTCTTGAGCTACCGGGGAGGGGAAGCGATAAGATATCTGGCGATGGCGGCAGGGCGCAAAAACCGGCTTATAAAGGAAACGCTATGAATTGAAGACGAAATCGGCGAAAACTTACTCAATCTTTACAAACAATCCCATGAGCTGGAACAACGGCGTTTGCCGGGACATATACTTCTTTGCGGAGAAAAACAGATGACTGTAACACTCTTTCTAATTCGCTTTGGCTGGCTGATCGTACTGCTGCTGGCCGTGTTGTTCTTCAAAGTATTTCTGCGCGTCTTTCTGGGCACGGTGATAGTGGCCAAGGACGAGATCGGAATTGTAAATAAGAAATGGGTTTTGCTGGGCAAGAACCGGACGCTGCCCGATGGCGCGATTGTTGCGCTGCACGGCGAGGCGGGCTTGCAGGCGGACACGCTTGCGCCTGGTATTCACTTCGGGCTGTGGGCGTGGCAGTACTCGATAACGCTGGCCTCGTTCACGACGATTGACAAGGGGCAGATCGGCATTGTTGAGGCGCGGGACGGCAAGCCGATGGCAGCCGGGCGCGTACTGGCGAAGTCGGTTGAGAGCAATGCGTTTCAGAATGCGCGGCAGTTTCTGGATAACGGCGGCCAGCGCGGACCGCAGATCGCAATCATCCCGCCGGGCACGTACCGCATAAACACGGCGCTGTTTGTAGTGACGCTGGTGCCGGTGCTTGAGATTCCGGACAACCAGGTGGGCATTGTGACGACCAAGGATGGCGCGCCGCTGCCGACGGGCGAGATTGCTGGCAAGGAGATTCCGGGGCATAACCTGTTCCAGGATGCGGAGGCGTTTATCACTGCCGGCGGTCACAAGGGATTGCAGACGCAGGTGATTTTGGCGGGGCGGTACTTTATCAATCCGCGGTTTGCGACGGTTGAAGTGAAGCCGATGACCGAGGTGCCGATTGCGAATGTTGGCGTGGTGATTGCCTATGTGGGCGAGGAGGGCGTCGACGTGACGGGCTCCGAGTTCAAACACGGCAACCTGGTGAAGAAGGGGCAGCGCGGCGTGTGGGTTGAGCCGCTTGATCCGGGCAAGTACGCGATCAATCCGTATACGCACAAGGTGGAGCTGGTGCCGACGGCGAACATTGTGTTGAATTGGGCGACGGGGAAGAGCGAGGCGCACAAGCTGGACGAGCGGCTTTCGACCATCACCGTGCGGTCGAGCGATGGATTCACGTTCAATTTGGATGTGAGCCAGATCATCCATGTGCCGAGGAACGACGCGCCGAAGGTGATTGCGCGTTTTGGCACCATGGCGAACCTGGTAACGCAAGTGCTGGAGCCGACCATCGGCAACTACTTCCGCAATGCGGCGCAGACGAGCGACGTGATCGAGTTTTTGAAGGGACGCACGGCGCGGCAGAAGGAAGCGAAGGACGCCATCCAGGCGGCGTTGACCGAGTACAACGTGAACGCGATCGACACGCTGATAGGCGATATTACTCCGCCTGAGGCGTTGATGAAGACGCTGACGGACCGGAAGATAGCCGAGCAGGAGCAGGTGACTTACAAGACGCAGCAGCTTGCCGAGGTTACGCGCAAGGACCTGCAACAGGCGAAGGCGATGGCGGACACTCAGGCACGCGTGGTGGATGCGGAGCGGAGTGTTTCCATCAGCGAGTTTGCGGCGCAAGCGGCGGTGAAAAAGGCAAGCGGCGAGGCGCAGGCGAAGACCATCAACGCCGAGGCTGACGCGCAGGTCATCACTACGGTCGGCAACGCAGAGGCGGAGAAGACCAAGGCCGTGGGTACGGCCGAGGCCGATGTCATCAAGCTGAAAATTAATTCAATGGAATCGCGCAACTACGCGGCCGTGCAGATAGCGCAGGCGCTGGCCGTAAACCACATCAAGCTGGTGCCGGATATTATTGCCGGCGGCGGCGGCGAGCAGGGTGGGTTGATCAACCTGTTGCTGGCCAAGATGTTGCAAGGAAGCGTGATGGACGACCGACCGATACCGCCGGACGAACAGAAGTAGCAGGTCAAATTGGGGCGCATGTTGCAGGCTGGGAATGCACGAATTTCCAGTTTGGAGCGTGCGCCCCGTCACTTGCCAGAGTGATGCCCGAGCGAGGATACTGTCTCAGCCCCGGTCCTTCGGGACCAGCTTGAACAGAAAGCGAGATCGAACGTGGCACGCCAACTTTATACCGCCCGGCTTGAAAAGAAAGTCTGTCTTTCAGAATCAGCACAGTGTTACCACTTTGACTTTGTCATCGACGAGATTGAAAAATTTGAGCTTGAACCCGGCCAGTTCGCCTCAATGACTGCGCCGGATCCGACGGGCAAGCAGCAAACGCGCGCGTATTCACTGGCCGCGGCGACGAACAAAAACCACTTCGAGCTTTGCATCAACCGCGTCGAGGGCGGATTTTTCTCGAACTATTTGGCCAACCTGCCCATCGGCGCTACGGTGCAGATGCACGGGCCGCACGGACATTTTGTGCTCAACACGCCGGTAACGGATTCGTTCCTGGTGGCCACGGGCACGGGAATTGCGCCGATGCGCGCGATGACGCAGTGGCTGTTCCCCGAGAACGGGCCGGACCGCAGCAACGGCAAGGAGATCAGCCTGTTCTTTGGAACCCGGTACCCCACCGAGCTTTACTACCACGAGTACTTCACCGAGCTTGAGAAGAAGCACGCGAACTTCCACTACACAACGACTGTGAGCCGCGCGGGCGAGGAGTTTACGGGCAATCGCGGCTATGTGCAGAAGTACATCAGCGAGCGAGTGGAAGAGCGGGCGAAACAGTTGGGGATCACGCTGCCGATGACACCGCTGCCTGACGACACACCGGCGAGCGAGCTGAAGTTCGACATCTACGCGTATATCTGCGGATTGAACAACATGGTCAGCTCAGTGCGCGACGCGCTGACGGGCTATGGCTGGCACAAGAAGCAGGTGATCTTTGAGCGGTACGATTAAACAGTAGCGAATTGCATCAATTGAAAGGCCGCCTGAAAAAGGCGGCCTTTCTGTTTTTAGTGCGCGCCTTTTTGCCCCATCTTCATCACGCGGGGGAGCAGGATGAAGGTGATGGCGACAAGCGCGATGGCAGCGGCAGAGTACTCGAGGTGACCGTGGAGAGCGTCGGAGACGAGCACGCGGCCGCCGGCGACGACGAGGAGTGCGTAGTCGATGAGCATGAGTTCGCGGCGCTTCCAGTGTGCGCTGGCGTAGGCCAGAAGCAGGGCCATAGTGCAGACGATGACGGTGCGGACGAGGTCGATAATGTGGGCCGCGCCGAGTGTGTGCAGCGGTGTGAGCTGGACGAGTGCAAAGAGGACGGCTGAGGCTAATGTGACGACGGCGAGGAGCGCGGCGATAATTTGAATGGATTTGTCGAACCAGTCTTCGCGCGGGTGGGTGATGAGCAGG
>CAIMNN010000131.1 GCA_903842845.1 uncultured Acidobacteriaceae bacterium
CCCGGTACTGGCTGATCCCGAGCGAATCGCGGCCCAAAATGTTCACGCCGCATCCGACGATGAGTTCGGATGAGATTAGGCAACGGACCCAAAAGGTGTGGGACAGATTCTACGATTGGGGCGCGATCTGGAAGAGATCGACCTGCTGCCCGAACATAACCTCAAGGATCGCATTTATCTTTCTGTCGAAGCTCTACCGGCAGATGTATGCGACCACCGGTATCTCGACAGACAGCGCGCGACGCAGGAAGTCAAGGTCCTGGGCGAAGTGGACGGCACGGCAGTGCAAAAGGCTCTTCCAAACCAAGCCAATGCCGGAGTTGCAGGGACCGAAGTGGGAGATTGGGTTGCCTCAGCTTACGCATACGGCCTTCGCTGGCGCGAATGGTGCAGAGATGCAGGGACCATTTACGGTGATTCGCGATAAGTAAGGTTGTAGGTGCTGGTCTTCCACATTTGCGATAGGATTTTTTGACTCATTCATATCACTAACCTTCTATGAACCGATAAAAAAGTGGCGGCCTGATGAGGGCCGCCGATAGACCAGATTATTTTGCAGAAGCCGTGGTTGAATTGTTTGATGCATTCTTGCCCACGGTAAATTGGTTCAAGCTCAAGCTACCCGCAAGTGAAACCTCTCACCGGAAGTTGCAAAGAGCTCGCGCATTACAGATTCAAGGGCGTCATGCCAATGAGGCATTTTGAGCCCGAAGACCTGTTCGATGCGGTTGAGCGAGAGTTGTGAATTGCGCGGGCGTTTTGCCGGGCGGATAAAGGCGCTCGAAGGAACGTGCGTGATGCTGGGCTTGGGCCGGCCTGCCAGCTTGTGCGCCAGCTCAAAGATGTCACAAGCAAAGTCATACCAGCTGGTCGCGCCGGCATTGCACAGGTTGTATACGCCACCCTTGCCGTTGAGGCTGTTCATCGGCTGAGCGAGCGGAAGAGCGAGAAGCGACGCGGTGGCGCGTGCGAGCGACGCGGCCGATGTGGGCGCGCCGAACTGGTCGTTGACAACCTGAAGTGCGCGGCCCTCTGCCGCCATGCGCAACATGGTGAGGAGAAAGTTGCTGCCGCGTGTGGAGTAAACCCAGCTGGTGCGCAGTACCAGGTGTTCGCCACCGGCAGACTGAACGGCTTCGTCTCCGGCGAGCTTGGTCCATCCGTAAGTACTGATGGGGTGCGGCTTGTCGAACTCGGTGTAAGCGCTCATCTTCGAGCCGTCAAAAACATAATCAGTCGAGTAGTGGACGAAGATTGCCTTCGCGCGCCGCGCCTCGTCTGCAAGGATTCCGGGCGCTGTGCCATTGATGGTGGAGGCAAGTTCGGGCTCGCTCTCCGCCTTGTCAACCGCTGTATACGCCGATGCGTTAAGGATAATATCGGGCCGCTGTTCACGGACGATTGCGCGAAGCTTTTCAGGCGATGAAAAATCTGCCTGTTTGGAGCTGAGGCTGACAACGTGGCCAAGTGGCGCGAAGGTGCGTTGCAGCTCCCACGCTAGTTGCCCGTCGTGGCCGAAGATCAAAATACGTTTGTTAGACATTGTTCACCACCTGAACGGTACCGGGTGTGTAAGTTGGTGCGTGATGGAAGAGGAGTCCCTGAGCGTCCTTCGCTGAGAGAATGGGTTCGCCTTTGAATGGCCACTCAATGCCTATAGCCGGATCGTTCCAGAAAATTGTGCGTTCGTGCGCAGGCGCGTAATAATTTGTTGCCTTGTACTGAACGTCAGCGCTCTCAGACAAGGTGAGGAAGCCATGTGCCATGCCAGCAGGCAGCCAGAAGATGCGCTGGTTCTCGGATGAGAGCTCAACTCCGGTCCACTTGCCAAAAGTAGGTGAATCCTGGCGCAGATCGACGGCAACATCAAAAATTGAGCCCTGTACAACACGGACAAGCTTGCCCTGCGGCTGCTCGACCTGGTAGTGGAGACCGCGGAGGACATTGCGGTGAGAGCGCGAGTGGTTGTCCTGCACGAAGTTCTCTTCGATACCGAAATGGCGCAGCGTCTGAATGTTGTAGCTCTCAAAAAAGAAGCCTCGTTCATCCTTGAAGAGCTTGGGCTCAAGGATGAGCACGCCGGGAATCTTTGTTTCAATGCAGTTCATTTGGTTCCTTTGCATGCGACGCGTACTTGCTGTTTACGGCAGCGCGAAGCCTGATAGTGCGCTTACGCGGCTTTGAGAATGGCGCGCAGATAATCGCCGTATTCGTTCTTCAAGGGTGCGGCAAGGGTTTCAAGCTCACCGGCGTTGATAAATCCAACGCGGTAGGCTATCTCTTCAGGGCAGGCGATGCGCAGGCCCTGGCGCTTTTCGATCGTCTGAACAAATGAGCCGGCCTCGAGCAACGAATCGTGCGTACCTGTGTCGAGCCATGCGGTACCGCGGCCCATGGATTTTACCGAAAGCTGTCCACGCTCCATGTAAATGCGGTTGACATCGGTTATCTCGAGCTCGCCGCGGGGTGAGGGCTTGAGCGTGGCGGCGATATCGAGAACCTCATTGTCGTAGAAGTAGAGACCAGTAACAGCAAGGTTCGACTTAGGCTGCTTTGGCTTCTCTTCCAGCGAAATCGCGCGGCCGCTCTTGTCCATCTCAACGACGCCGTAACGCTGGGGGTCGGTCACTTGATAGGCAAAGACAGTTGCGCCGGTTGTTGTGTCGGCAGCGGTGCGGACCATGGAAGCAAAATCGTGTCCGAAGAAAATGTTGTCGCCAAGGATGAGAGACGGCGATGCATTGCCGACGAAATCACGACCGAGAATGAATGCCTGGGCCAAGCCGCCTGGGTTCGGCTGCACAACGTACTCAAAGTTCATGCCCCAGCGCGCGCCGTCGCCAAGCAACTGCTCGAAGCGAGGCGTATCCTGCGGAGTTGAGATGATCAGGACGTCTCGGATGCCGGCCAGCATGAGAACGCTGAGCGGGTAATAGATCATCGGCTTGTCGTAGACCGGCAGCAGTTGTTTTGAGACTGCGTAGGTGGCGGGATAGAGGCGTGTGCCCGAACCTCCTGCCAGTATGATGCCTTTACGATGAGTCATATTGATACCTTTCTGAAAATGGTGCGCGTTCATTCGTACTAAGCAGTAATGCCTGCGCTTGCTATCGGTTTGCTGCTAAGTTGCGATCGGTCGGGCATATTGAAGTAACGGACCGTCAATGAGTTCCATGTGGAGCTGAGTTTGACTTTTTCCTCGGCGGCGAGCGCGCTGAAGTAGGCGATTGCCACAACCAGAACTGTGTACAGCACACCTGTTGCACAGAGCCATGCAAAGCCCACCAGGCGACTGCTGCCGGCGACAAGATAGTTGGCAGGCCATGCCAGCAATCCGGCGGCAAGGTACGGAATAGTACCCGGCAGAAGAACCTTGCGCAGGTAAGGGGCGAAGCTCACGGACAAGAGTCGGTTCGCGTAAAAGAGGAAGTATGCGGAAGCCAGAACAGTGGCCGAGCAGACGCCGATGGCGATGACCGAGGTGCTCCATTGTCCGAAGATAAGACGTGTGAGCGGAAGCGTGATCAAGAGCAGAACGATGTTGGCGCCGGAGTAACGAAGTTCCTGCCAGGGACGACCGATACCCTTCAGGATTGAAGTGCCGGGACCTGTCAACAGATGCAGCTGTGTGGTGACAGCGAAGACCACGAGGATCAGCGTAATGCCCTCAAATTTTTGGTGCAACCAGACACTGAGAATGGCAGTTGGGAAGAGCGCGAGGAATGCACAGAAGTATGCCGATGTGAAGTTCATGTAGCGCGCACCGCGCAGATATAACTGCGAGACAATGGCACCGCGCTCTTGAATGCAGTTGATGCCTCCCGAAAGATACGAGGCGGCGGGAAGAAATGCCGTTGAGAAGCTGTTGGGTAGAAGCACTGCCATGGTGGGCAGCTTGGTGCCGATCTCAAGCAAGCCTGCACCGCCAACACCGATGAGTGGAACTGCGATGGCGCGCTCGATGGAATCAAGAACTATGGACAGGAGACTCATCATCTGGACCGCGCCGCCAAAGTGGAAAATGGTGCGGATGTTGCACATGTCGAAGTTTCTCCACGATATGTGCAGCCAGGGCAATTTGCGATAAGCCAAAATGATGTTCAGCACATTCTCGACGACATTGCGGATGAGGAAGGCCTCGACCAGTCCGCGAATTCCGCGGCCGTTGGAGACGAGGTACCAGATGAAAAATGTTTCAAGCAGATAGCCGATGACCCAGGTGCCCTGCAATGTTGAAATCTTCTGCGAGCCCATCAACGCATCGCGGAAGGCGCTGATGCCGATGGAGCCCAAGTAGACGCCGATGACGGTGAGTGCAACCTCGCGCGCGTCGGTTTGGAGAACAGGATTAATGTGCAGGAGGCCGATCAACTGCGGCCACGTGAACCACACGCCGACAAAAAGCAGAATGCTGACCGGCAAGGTGATGAAGATACCTGTGGACAGCAGCGAGTTGGCGCGATCATATTCCTTGCGCGCGTCATACTCAGCCACATATTTCAGGTAGACGTTGGAGATGCCAACGGTTGAGACACCGAGATAGGCGACAAGGATGAAGCAGGTGGCCCAGATGCCGTAGCGCTCAATGCCCACGTGCATCAGCACGAAGGGCGGAATGAAAAAGCGCGTCAGCAGATAGCCGATCTTGGCCGCACTGCCGCTCAGAATATTTTTTGTCAGTAGCCTGTTGACCTTGGCGCCGGGTTGCTCGGTGTGACTGTTCATAGTGCTATTGTGTCTAATTGCTGATTCCGGCTGGATACCCCTTTGGGGGCAGTTTGCACCCCGAGGGTTGTACGGTAGAGCTGGATGGCGAAGTCTATCTTCGCATCCCAACTGTAAAGCATCTCCGCACGGCGTCGGCCCGCAAGGCCCTTCAAACGCCAGTTGTCGATGTGTTCGTACGCATCAGCTATCAGGCGCTCCAGTTCCGCTATAACATGTTCCTGGCCCATGGGTTCGATTGCAGCGCCTACCTGGTCGTCGACAAGCTCAGCAGGCCCGCCATAGCGAACAACTATGCATGGTCGCGCAGCGGCCATGGCTTCTAGGATGACGGCACCGCCTGACTCGCGCACCGACGGCAGACAAAATAGATGGCATTGCGCAAGTTCTGTGGACACTTGGGAAGCCGTCAGATTGCCCGTGAAGCGCACGCACCGCTCAAGACCGAGTTCATTGGCCAAATCTCGCAGGTCGGCCGCTATGGGGCCGTCGCCAGCGATAACAAGTTCGACCGGGATGCGCTCCGTGAGCCGATGTACGGCCCTCAGCAGCATATCCACACCCTTGACCGGAATCAGACGTCCGACAAAGAGAATTCGTATCGGATTCTGCGCACTCGGCGCCGCAGGCATCGGTGCTGGATTGAAGACTGTAAGGTCGACGCCATTTTCAAGTACACGCAAAGATTTCTTCCGGTCAGCCGCACTCAACGCGAGGTCAGTAGCTTCGGTTGCTGAAAGAATCACGCGTGCTCTGCGCCTTGTACCAAAGAGCCAACTGGGAATACGCGCAAGGTTGCGCAGCGGATAAAGGAACGAGTTCTCCTGCTTGAGCAGATGAGGGAATGCCGCCGGTGATTGCATGCCGCCATTCCACGGCCCCACGATGAGCGGAATCCCGAGCGAGCCGAGCGATGTCGCAGCAGATGGCGAAACCGGCGTGACCATGTGCACGAGGTCCCACTTTCGTCCCTCGCGCATCTTCTTCTTGAGCATGCGTCGCGCCGCCCAATCAAAAACAAAAAAGTCGAGCTGCGAAACAAGAAAAACCATGTGCTCGCTGCGCGGAAACAACCGTCGCGCCAGCCGATAAAGCGGGCCTGCGAACCATTCCGTATCTATAAAGAGAACTTCAGCGCCGGTCTCAGGCAGATGCTCGCGATTGCGCACATGCGTAACCAGCGTTATCGGCTGCCTTTGTGCCAAACGTGAAAACCAGTGCCAGCCAATCTGCGACACCGAACCCTGACCGGGTGCACATTGGTAGGCAACAAGTAGCAGCTTTATCTCGCTGTTCATCAGCGCTTCCCTTCTGCATGCTTGTACTCGATGAGAGTATGCTGTTGGTCGCTCTTGAAGAAAAACTGTATCTGGCCGATCGCAATGGGTATCTGCTGCAAGTGCGAATGAAATCCATAGAGCAACAGCGTGAGCCAGTTATTGGATTTGTTGCGATGCGCCCAAGCAGAGCGGATTGACAGCGCAAGAATGAAAAGTATGTACAGCGCTGCGGGCCAGAGACTGTGTAGTAGCGGCGAAAGAACGGCAGCGGCAAGTGCGCCGATGATAAAGATTGCGGCCTGACGCAGATTATGCCGCGATTCGTGCTGCCAAAGTGTAAGCGCCCGGTAGCGGCGGAGGCTTGAGACGCAGGCATAAGCAAAGCCAGTGCGCACAGAACGCCGCCAGTACTGTTTGAAATGGGTCATCGCCAG
>CAIMNN010000132.1 GCA_903842845.1 uncultured Acidobacteriaceae bacterium
GGCGGCAAAGGGACCAAAGCTGCTTGGGGTTCGTGCAGTTATTGCCGAAAGCTTCGAGCGCATACACCGTTCGAACCTCGTCGGCATGGGCATTCTTCCGCTTCAGTTCGCTGAAGGCCAGAACGTCGAATCACTCGGCCTTACCGGCGAAGAGGTTTTTGACTTCACCGGCCTCAAACCGATGCTCGTGGCGAAGTTCGCCAATGGCCGCAAACTCACCGTCAAAGCCACCGGCACCGACGGCAAAGTGAAAAGCTTTGACGTTCACGTACGCATCGACACTCCGCAGGAGATTGAGTACTACGAGCACGGCGGAATTTTGCAGTACGTTCTGCGTCAGCTTGCAACCAAGTAAATCTATACCAATACAAAAGGGCCGCTCCAATTTAGAGCGGCCCTTTGTGTTGCTGCTGCTGTTTACTTTTTTTCGCGATTACCCATGTTCCACTTCAAGCCGCCCGCATAGGTGGAGTGATAATACTCGCGCTGCACAACGTACTGCGTGTTGCCGTTGTAGAAGCCGAATACTTCATTGTTCAGGTTCAAACCGAAGCCATATGCCTCAAAGCCCATAGGCAGTTTGTAGGTGGCTTGCACGTCCATCTGCAAGTGCGGGTAAAGGTAGTTGTCGCCCGCCGGGCCCTTTGTGCCGCCAACCTGCGGGTTCGGTCCCGTCTCCTGCTTGCCGGTCACCGGATCGACGATCGGATTGCCACTGCCGTCAAACAAGTACTGGAGGTTGGTGTATTGGTAGGCGAAGATGTTCGCTGCGTTATAGCTCATGCCGAAACGCAACGACAGCTTTTTGGTGTCATACGTCGGGCTGAAGTTCCAGCTGTACGGTGCTTGGCGCAGCAGAGCCGGGCTGTCAGTACGCAGCGGGTTGACGCCTTTGGCTTCCGAAGTGCTGTAGCCAAAGTTCGCGCTGACGCCGAAGTTCTTCATCACGCCGGGCAGGTACGACATGCGCTGCTGGAAGGCGGTTTCGAAGCCTGCGATATATGCGCTGCCCGCGTTCACCGGCTGCGTAACGAATGTCGGCGTGCCCACATTCCCCGGGAAGTTCGAGGTCAGTGTTTGCAGGGTCACGATGGGGTTGGAGAGGTCCTTGTAGAAGAAGCCTGCCTGGAAGAGGCCGATGTGTGGCAGGAAGTTCTCATATAACAGATCGTAGTCCCATGCGTACTCCGGCTGAAGGTTGGGATTGCCGATGCTGACAGCGTTCGGGTTGATGGACGTATCGATAACGCTTTGCGGCTGGGCAATGTCCTGCGGGTTGGGGCGGGCCAGACCGCGGCCAAAGACGACGCGGAAGTCGGAGTTCTTGGTTACGGCAAAGCGAAGCGACGCGCTGGGCATGATGCTGAGATAATCGCCGCCACCCTTGACGGTGAGCTTTGTGGGCGTCGGATCTGCGTTGTCATCGAAAGCGAGGGTGCTCAGGTGGGTTGCTTCAAAGCGGACACCGGCAACAAAGCGCAAGCGGCTGGTGAGCTCGATGGTGTTCATCAAATAACCGGCCGTGATGCGCTCGATGAAGTCATAGTTGACGTCATTGATGCCTTTCCCGTCGAACGACAGATTGGCGAGCGCCCAGTTCCTCACCAGGTTGTAATCGGTGACCGTACCAACGTGGTAAGTCTTGTCATAGTAGTTGGAATCTGTGAAACTGCTAGCCCACTCTGGATGCGCGGCAACCGGTTCACTAGGCGATGCCGACAACTGATAGGTATCATCAAATTTGTGAGCGTTGCGGATCTTGCCGCCGAGTTCGAAGGTTCCAAAATGACTTCCGAAGTGATACTGGCGAGCGTAATCCGCGCCGGCTTGCAGATTCACCTGCGCTGTGTGGCCGTTTAGCGGCAATTCAAACGTAGTGAGTTTGTAATTGTTACGGTCTTCAGTGTTGTCGGCGCCGGTGCCAAAGCAACCTGCGCTCCAACCCGGACGGTAAACGCTGGCGGCCACCGTCTGGTCGTTGAAGCAGAGGCTGTCGATATCTGGATCGCCAACCGATTTATTCCATTTGTATTTCGCACTGCCGCTGCCGCTCTGCTGGCGTCCGCGCGATGCGGCTATCAACCAATTGAACGTGGAAGCGTTATGCAGATGGCGCCCTGTGACGCTGATGCTGCCCAATCCGAAATCCGGACGACGCCAGTCCTGGCTGTACTTGGGGAAATCAAAATCGTTGAGCTGAAAAACAAACTTGTTGCCGTAATCCTGGAAGGTGGAGTAGAAGCCGCGAATGGCGATGTTCGAGCCTTCGTTCAGCTTGTAATCGAGTGAGCCGGCCAGGCCCCAGCGGGTGCGGTAGTAGACGTAATCACGGATGTCCATGCCATCGTAGTGCGGGGTCAGACTATCGGCGGTGGGCGAAGGCTCAATATCGTTGATGCCGCGGCCGTTGTAATCATAGGTGCCGCCGATGAGCATACCGAGCTTCTTGGCAGGACCGACGCGCGCACTAGTGGTGAGGCCATACTGGTAGATATCGCGGCCACCGAGAATTGGTGTGTAACCGCCGATTCCGTAAGCGGAGACCATCGGCGCTTCACCAGCCGTCTTGGTCACCAGGTTCACGGAACCGCCGATGCCGTCGGAGTCAATGTTGGCCTGAAGGGTCTTGTTGATCTCGACTGAATCGACGAGGTCGGAGGCGAGCGCGTCGAGCTTGACCTGGCGAACGCCTGATTCCTGCGAAGGAACGGTGACGCCGTCAATCATGGTGTTGCTGAGGCGGGGCTCAGTGCCACGGATCTGCACATACTTGCCTTCGCCCTCGTCACGCTCCAGCGTAACGGAGGTCATGCGGCCGAGCGCGTCGGCGATGTTGGCGTTGGGCAGTGAGGTGAGGACGTTCCCTGGCAGAACTTCGATCAGGTTTTCAGCCGCATTCGTACGGTTGATGGCTGCCGCTTCACCCTTGGGGCGCTCCGCGGTTACAAGTACTTCATCGTTAGTTGAAGCGACCTTCAGTTTTGCTTCTATGTGAGCCACCTGCCCGGATGCAACAGTCACGGTGCCGGTGAAGGGTGCAAAGCCCTGATAGGTGATGGTCACGCTGTATTTTCCAGCGGGTACGTTGGCGATATCAAAGGAGCCCTGACCGCTTGAAACTGTTGTTTGAAGCTGAGGCTCAAAGACGATTGTCGCGCCCGGCAATGCCGCGCCCTGTGTGTCCTTGACCTCGCCGCTGATGATCCCCTTGCCCGTCTGCGCACTCACGCTTGTGACGAGCAAAAAGAGGATCGCTGCTATGAAATAAAAAAACCTTTGAATGCGCATAGCTCTCCCAAAAAATCGCCGTTTAAGGCGAAAAAGTATCTGTGACCACTATTTCGGTCATGCTCACAGTAGGAGACTCTGATGAATCGAATATGAGAGTTGTATGAATTCAGCGTACAGATGTAAACAAGAGTGATTGATATCACGCCATCGCGTCAAATACGTCACAATATTTAGGCGTTTTTATTAATGGAATATTTCAGGGATATGACTGCACTATTACCGGGTCAGCCTGAGGTTTTTTGAGAAGACGAGTTCTTGTCGTCGAGTTCGCCGATAACGTGCAGCCGCAAGAAGTTCGTTGACCCGGATTTTGTGCGCGTTCCGGCCACGATGGCGATAACTTCCTTTCCCTTGACGAAGTTATTTTTGCGCAACATGTGGTCCGCCGCCTCCACCATCGCTTCGGTGGTGTTGAGTTTGGTGCAATGCACCGGCGTCGCGCCCCAGAGCAGGTTGAGGCGATTAATGGTGTTCTCGTTCGAGCTGAGTGTATAGATGGGGGCAGTGGGGTGGAACTTGGAGAGGTGCCGTGCGGTTGCGCCCGACTCAGTGAAGAGTGCGATGCCCTTGAGGTCGAGGTCGAGAGCCGCGTGTGCGGTCGCCTCGCAGATGGTCTCGGCGATTGAGAGCCTGCCTTCATCATGCAGATGCACCGGGCGCGGCTGCATTGCCTTGTCCTCGCGCAAATTGCGCTCCGCTTCCGTGGCAATGCGGTCCATCATCTTCACCGCATCCACGGGATATTTGCCGACCGCCGATTCACCCGAAAGCATCACCGCATCGGTTCCGTCGAAGATGGCGTTGGCCACATCGGAAGCCTCTGCGCGCGTCGGCCGCGGGTTCTCAATCATTGATTCAAGCATCTGCGTGGCCGTGATGACCGGCTTGCGGAACTTTGCGGCGCGGCGGATGATCTGCTTCTGGATCGCGGGCACCTGCTCGGGCGGCATTTCAACGCCGAGGTCTCCGCGCGCCACCATGATGCCGTCAGAGGCTTCAAGGATGGCGTCGAGGTGTTCTATGGCCTGCGGCTTTTCCAGCTTCGCGATAATCCACGTTTCGCCGCCATAAGCTGAGACGCGATTGCGCACCAGGCGAACGTCCTCGGCCGTGCGCACGAATGAGACAGCAATCGCATCCACGCCATTCTTGAGCGCGAACTCCAGGTCCTTGTCGTCCTTGTCGGTCAGCGATGGCACGCGCACCGGAATCCCCGGCAGGTTGATGCCCTTGTTCTCGCCCAGCATGCCGCCGTTGATAATCTCGCAGACCACGTCGCCGTTGTCCACGTCGAGTACGCGCAGTTCGATCAATCCATCAGAGAGCAAAATGCGCGAACCTTCTTCAACGTTTTCGGCAAGGGTTTTGAAGGTGGTGCTCACCAGCTCGGCGGTTCCTTCTATGTCGCGCGGCGTGATGGTCAGCTTGTTGCCTGTCTCAAGGTGCACCGGCGTGTGATCGACCAACTTTGCGGTGCGAATCTTCGGCCCTTGCAGATCGCCGAGAATGCAATGCGAGCGGCCTTCCTCTTTACCCACTCTCCGAATGAGCTGGATCAGCGCCAGCTTCTCCTCATGCGTGCCGTGCGAAAAATTCAAGCGGAAGACATCCACGCCTGCGCGCACCAGCTTGCGCAGCATCTCCTCTGTGTTTGAGGCGGGACCAAGCGTGGCCACGATCTTTGCGCGACGTTGAATGGTCACTTCACTCGGAGAGGGTGCGGAGGTCGACATCAGGCAGCTCCAAAATCTTGTTTAGGGTTGATTTGTCAGTGGTTTTTGAAGGCTGATCTGTCTCTTATTGTACACGCGGCTATATTTTTACTTCACAAGTGAAACGTGAATTTGTATGAATCCCAGTGAACTTTGATGAATTTTTAATTTTCAAAGGAACGAATTCCCATTATGAAGCGGTAGTGATTCCATTGCGTTCGCGGTAAAGCACGCCATTGAACTCCGCGCCGAGCATGAAACTGAAAGAAGATATATAAAGCCAGACCATGGTCGCAATGCTTGCGCCGAGCGAGCCATAGACCAGCGAGTAGGCGGCGACGCGGTTCACATACCAGCCGAAGAGCAGCGTGACCGGGAACCAGAGAAAGGTAGCGGTCAGCGCGCCGGGAAGAACATTCTTCCAATGTTCCTTGTGCTGAGTTCCAAAATGGTAAATACTGCTCAGCACAGCGACAGATGTCCCGGCGGCCAGCAGCCAGCGCACCATGCGCCAGAAGAAAAGCACAAGCCAACGTAATTCATGGCCGGCGTTGGCTATCATCCATATCTCATACTGACGCCCGAAGAGAACGATAACCGTCGCCAGTGAAAACGGAATCAGCGCTATGGGAACCAGCAAGACGGCGCGCGCACGCCTGGCCCAGAAGCCCCATGATTCTTTTTTGTGGCGGTAGGCCTTGCGGAAGCCTTCCATCAGCGAGAGCATCAAGCCGAGTGCTGCAAAAAAGCTCAGTGTAGAGGCCGAGCTCATCAGTTGGATTGAGTGCATTCTGCGCGATTGGAAGCTGTATTGCAACAGCTGCATGGTGTCGGCGGGGAAGAACTGCTCGCAGGCTGCGCGCAGCTCGCCCACCAGCGTTTGCCCGGCCGGCGCCTGGGCCAGCAGCGTGGATATGACCAGCAGCGCGGGGAAAAGCATCAGCATGCCCGAATAAGCCGCGGATTTGGCCGTTGCCAGCACGTCATGCTCGAGCGCCTGGATCAATGCCCGCCGCAACAGCCGCAGATACTCATGCATCGCACGCGCTCCTTTCTTCGCACTTATTCACCAGATTCATGATATGTGGTCGTCGTTTTTAAAGGGAACTGAGAAATTCAATTTATTGCGCAATTCTTTGCGCCACTTGGCTGGTTACATCCATACATCCAAGGGTTTATGATTTTCAATCATGAGGAACACAGTCGTTAGGTCTGCCTATTTGTTGTCGTTTACGTTGGTCTTTTTGCTTACTGCTGCACTTGCGCAGACGCCCTCCAGCGCTCAGCTTGCGGATAAAGCTCTCAACGCACGGGTTGAAAAGCTGCTCGGCCAGATGAACCTGGATGAGAAGATCGGCCAACTGGTGCAGTACTCCGCAGGTTTCGCCACCGGCCCGGGCGCATCCAAAGTGACCTATGACGAGCTGGTGGAAAAGGGCCAGGTCGGCTCCATGCTCAATGTGACGGATGTGGAGAAGATTAACCACTACCAGCACATCGCCATGGAGAAGTCCCGCCTGCACATCCCCATCATCTTTGGATTGGACGTCATCCACGGCCACCGGACCACGTTCCCTGTCCCGATTGCTTTGGCTGCCAGCTTTGACACCCAGGCCGCTGAGACCGTCGCCCACACCGGCGCAACTGAGGCTCGCGCGGATGGCATTACATGGGTTTTCTCACCGATGGTCGATATTGCCCGCGATGCCCGATGGGGCCGCATCATCGAGTCAAACGGCGAGGATGCATACCTCAGCTCGTTGATGGCGCGCGCCTGGGTGCGCGGCTATCAGCAGGGCGACCTCTCGAAGCCTGACTCCGTTGCCGCCTGCGTCAAGCACTACGCCGCTTACGGCGGAGCCATTGCTGGCCGTGATTACAACGCCGTCGAGCTCGGCGACCCGACACTCCGCCAGGTCTATCTCGCCCCTTACCAGGCCGCTGTTGAAGAAGGCGCAGCATCGCTGATGAGCTCATTCAACTCACTGAATGGCGTTCCTGCCACGGCGAACCCCTATCTGCTCACCGAAATCCTCCGCAAGGAGTGGGGCTTCAACGGGTTTGTTGTTTCTGATTGGGGCGCGGTTCACGAACTCGAGACACACTCCATTGGTGATGGCCCGACCGTTGCGCGCAAGGCTCTTGAAGCCGGCGTGGACATGGATATGGAAGGCAACCTCTACGGCACAGTCATCGCCCAGCAGGTCCGCTCCGGCAAGATTCCCGAAAAAGTAGTCGACGAAGCCGTCCGCCGCATTCTGCGCGTCAAGTTCGCACTCGGGCTCTTCGACCACCCATACACAACCCCCTCCGCGCCTTACGCTGCTACACCTGAAAAGCGTGCAATCGCCCGCAAGGTCGCTGAAGAGACCTTCGTCCTCCTCAAGAACGAGCCCGTCGAAGGCATCGGCAATCTGCTCCCGCTACCTGCGTCACTCAAGAAGGTCGCGCTCATCGGGCCGCTGGGTGACAATCAGCGCGACGTCATCGGCGCATGGTCTGTTGCCGGCGACCCGGCCAACGTCGTGAGCCTCAAGACCGCTCTGGCCGAAAAGCTCGGCGACAAGCTGCTCTTTGCGCCGGGCTGCGGCCTGTTAAGCGGTCAGGATGCAAACGTCCTTGAGCGCGTGAACTTCAACTACCCGGCCGGCGAAGACAAGCACCTCCCTGTTCCCGACGATGACAAGACGATTGCCGAAGCGGTTGCAGTTGTTAAGCAGTCCGATGTGGCCATTCTCGCGCTCGGTGAGAGCACCAACTGGATGGAAGGCGAAGCCTCCAGCCGCACCACGCTCGGCTTCACCGGCGCGCAGCAGAAATTGCTTGAAGCCGTCGTCGCCACCGGCAAGCCCGTCATCTTGGTTGTGCTCGCCGGCCGTCCGCTTGAGCTCAAGTGGGCATCGCAGCATGTTCCGGCCATCCTCCAGGCCTGGAGTCCCGGCATTGAAACCGGTCCCGCGATCGTGGACACTCTCTTCGGCCAGAACAATCCATCCGGCAAGTTGCCTGCCAGCTTCCCGCGCGCAGTCGGCCAGGAACCGCTTTACTACTCGCAGCTTCCCACCGGACGCCTCGCCAAGGGCGACCTCAGCCACATGCCTTACACCTCGGATGAGAAATTCCAATCCCGGTACGTGGACGAGGAGAACTCCGCTCTCTATCCCTTCGGCTGGGGCCTGAGCTATACGCGCTTCACATACAGCCAGCCGGCCATCAGCCGCGCGGAAGTGCCAGTGAAAGAGCTTGAAAAGGACGGCCGCAAGCCCGTCGTCACTGTCAGCATCGACGTCAAGAATGTCGGCTCCGTTGCCGGAACTGAAGTCGTCCAGCTCTATACACGCAACACCTTTGCCAGCGTTGAGCAGCCGTTGCGCGAGCTCAAGGGCTTCAAACGCGTCACTCTCGCACCCGGCGAAGAAAAGCGCGTTGAGTTCACGCTCGGCTTCAACGAGCTCAGCTTCATTAACGTCGAATCGAAGCGCGTCGTCGAACCGACCACCTATGACGTCTGGGTCGGTGGCAGCTCACTGGCCACGTCGGAAGTAACCTTGAAGACAACTGAATAGTCGTCAACAATTCCGTAATCCACGATCGGCCCGCTCAATTGCGGGTCGATTGTGTTTTTGCCCACACGCATGAATTAAACTGGAGCCGATTGCTTCTTCCGGATTAGTTGATGAAGAACACTCCGATACCTTACGAGATCCTCGACCTGCGCCACTTCAGCTCCAAGGAGCTCTCGCCCGTGCTTGATGCGGAGAGCGCCTTCTGGCTCAAGCATCTGCATTGGGATTACCGCTCCTCCGCCCGCTTGCTCAACCAGTATCTCGACGCACGCAGCCTGCCCGGTTACGTTGCCTCCGCCGACGGCAAAGCCATCGGCTACAGTTATTTTGTTTATGAGGAATCGAAGGCCGTTCTCGGCAATGTCTTCGCCAAAGTGCAGGGCCTTGACGCTGAGAACGGGCACGAAGCGCACCAGATTGAAGCCAAACTTTTAAGCCACGTCTTTGAGACGCTCTTCGCTTCGCCCGGCATGGAACGCATCGAAGCGCAGTTGCTCGTCCACTCTTCAGGTGTGCATACGCATCGCTTTGAAGAGGCGGGCTTCAAAATTTATCCGCGCCTGCTGATGGCCCGCAGTTTGCAGGGGCCGCGCGTTGTACCAATCGTCAAACTACCCGCCAATCTAGAACTCCGCGCCTGGCGCGATGAAGACCTCCACCCCGCCGGCCGCCTCATCGCCGAGGCCTACCGCGGCCATCTCGACAGCGTCATCAACAACCAGTACCGCAGCGTTCACGGCTCGCTGCGCTTTCTGCACAATATCGTCCGCTATCCCGGTTGCGGAGTCTTCACGCCCAATGTATCGCAGGTCATCGTCGAGCGCCACAGCCGCGAACTCGTCGCCATGCTGCTCTGCTCGCGCATCAGCGCCGAGAGCGGCCACATCACGCAGATCTGCGTTCATCCCGAGTACCGCAAGCGCGGCCTCGCCCACCTGCTGCTCACCGTCGCCGCATCCGGCTTCGTGCTTCAGGGCGCAACAGAGCTCTCGCTCACCGTCACCGCAGGCAACGAAAATGCCGTCCAGCTCTACCGCGGCGATGGCTACGAGGTGATGCATCAGTTCGACGCCGCCGTCTGGGAGAAGAACCACTACGCCTAAGCGAACACTACTCACACCGCAAACCAACCCCTGCTGCGGTATAGTCAAAAAGGTATGGCAACAGAACAAAAATCAAAGGCTCCCGCGCAACCGGGCTTCGTCTATCTGCCGCTCATCGCCGGCGTGCTCATCCCCGGCTCGGGACATTTCCTCATCGGCAAATGGGGCCGCGGCGCTCTCATCAGCGTCTCCATCCTCGCCATGTTCAGCATCGGCATCGGCATGCAGGGCAAGCTCTACACTGAAGTCCACGACATCCTCGACCTGCTCGGCTTTGTCGCCGACCTTGGCAACGGAATGTTTTACTGGATGGCGCGCGGCGCTGGCCTCGGCGCTCAGATGGTCGAGCGCACCACCGCCGACTACGGCAAAATATTCATCTGCGTCTCAGGTTTGCTCAACGTCATCAGCGCAGTTGACGCGCACAATCTACGCACCGGGAGGAAGCCGCTGTGAGCCTTCAACCCTCGCACTTTACCGCACTCACGCTCTACGCTCTCTTCGCCTCGGTCATCTTTGGCATCACCATGCGCGAGACACCGAAGAAGATGCTCCGCTACGGCATCTATTGCTTTGCAATGTTCGTCGGTTCAGCAATTGTTCTCAGCTGGCTGATGTACTTGATCGCGCGCTAGCGATTTTAACCAAAGGCATACAACATACTTTATTCAGCGCTTCCAGATCTTTGCGGATCTGTTTCTCCTGGCGCAGTATCTCAAGCGACTCGCGCAGGATGCGGGCCGTTCCCGCGTCTTTCGGTGCGACTATTTTGTAATGCATCCACTTGCCTTCGCGCCTTGCAGCAACAATCCCCGCACGGCGCAAGTACGCCAGGTGTCGGCTTATCTTCGGCTGGCTCTGGCCCAATATCTCCACAAAATGGCAGACGCACACCTCTCCGCCCTCCATCAGGTTCAACAACCTGAGACGGGTGCGGTCAGACAGCGCGGCAAACAGCAGCGCCAGCTCTTCGGTATGTCCGGTCTTGCTCACACTTTAATCATATACGCCTTGACAGATGTGTGCCGCGGGGATATATTCGCCTTAGCGTATATGAAGGAGTCACACATGACCGTCGAAAATCCAGTCCGCGAACAAGTGAAGGAAAAATACGGTAGTGCTGCGCGTTCGGTGAGCGAGACCGGCACCTTGCAGGCCTGTTGCGATCCCGCACTGCGTTGCTGCGATCCAATCACCACCAATCTCTACAGCGCTGATGAAAAGGGGACAATCCCCGAGAAGGCCGTTCGCGCTTCACTCGGCTGCGGCAATCCGACCGCGCTCATTGAACTGCATGCAGGCCAAATTGTCCTCGACCTCGGCTCAGGCGGCGGCATCGATGTACTGCTTTCCGCGCAACGTGTCGGCCCCACAGGCAAAGCTTACGGCCTCGACATGACCGACGACATGCTCGCACTCGCGCGCGAGAACCAGCGTCAGGCCGGCGTCACCAACGTTGAGTTCCTCAAAGGCGAGATTGAGAACATCCCGCTCCCTGACAACTCCGTTGACGTCATCATTTCGAACTGCGTGATCAATCTCTCCGCCGACAAGGACCGCGTTCTGCGCGAGGCATTGCGTGTGCTCAGGCCGGGCGGCCGCTTTGCGGTTTCCGATGTGGTGATGCGCGCGCATGTACCTGACGCCATCCGCCAAAGCATGATGCTCTGGGTCGGGTGCATTGCCGGCGCACTCGAAGAACAAGACTACAAATCTAAACTCATCAACGCAGGATTTGCCGAAGTCAGCTTTGAACCCACTCGTCTGTACAACGCCGCCGACGCCGGCCATTTTCTCCGCGAAGCAGGCTTCTCCGTTGAAGAGGTCGCACCACTCATCGACGGCAAGATCATGAGCGCATTCATCCGCGCCACCAAACCCGCTGCAACAAAATCCGGTTCCTGCTGCGAACCAGGTTGCTGCTCCAATTAACGCTTTGCAACGAAAGGAACAACAAAATGTCCCACTACAACGTTCTCTTCCTCTGCACCGGCAACTCGGCGCGCTCCATTCTCGCCGAGGGGCTGCTCAACCATAAAGGCAAGGGCAAGTTCACAGCCTTCAGCGCTGGCAGTCACCCCTCCGGCACGCCTAGGCCGGAAGCGTTGGCGCAGCTTGCTTCGGCAGGCATTTCCATCGAGGGCCTGCGCAGCAAATCCTGGGATGAATTTTCCGCACCCGGCGCGCCTCAGCTCGATTTTGTTTTCACCGTCTGCGATAACGCCGCCAACGAGCAGTGCCCTTACTGGCCCGGCCAGCCGATGACCGCGCACTGGGGCATCGCCGACCCCGCCGCAGTCAAAGGAACACCAGAGGAGATTGCACGCGCATTCCGCGAGGCGTTTACGATCCTCGACCGGCGCATCTCACTCTTCCTCGCGCTGCCGCTCGCAACACTCGACCAACTCGCAATCAAAAATGAGATCGACAGCATCGGCAAGCAGTAACACTCCATCCTTAGCATCGAGGTAAACATGTCCACTGTTCCCCACACGCAAGGGCAGACCTGCGCGCCATTGCCGCGCAAAAAGCTCACCTTCCTTGACCGCTACCTTACGCTATGGATATTTCTCGCCATGGCCATCGGCGTAGCGCTTGGGCATTTCATCCCCGGCTCGGCCGCATTCGTGAACAGCTTTCAATCGGGCACAACGAACATCCCCATCGCCATCGGACTCATCATCATGATGTATCCGCCGCTCGCCAAGGTGCGCTATGAGAAGCTCACTGAGGTTTTTCGAAATCGCCGCGTCCTCGGCCTCTCGCTGCTTCAGAACTGGCTCATCGGCCCGGTGCTGATGTTTCTGCTGGCCATCACGTTTCTGCGCGGCGAGCCAGCGTACATGCGCGGTCTCATCCTCATTGGCATCGCCCGCTGCATTGCGATGGTTCTTGTATGGAATGAGCTCGCCAGCGGTGACACAGATTACGCTGCCGGACTTGTGGCGCTGAATAGTGTCTTTCAGGTTGTCTTTTACAGCCTCTACGCCTGGGTTTTCATCACTATTCTGCCCACGTGGTTTGGATTGAAGGGCTCGGTCGTTAACATTGGCATCGGCGCAATCGCAAAAAGTGTGTTCGTTTATCTCGGCATCCCATTTCTCGCCGGGATGATTACTCGTTTTGTGCTTTTACGCATCAAAGGGGAAGAGTGGTACAGGACGCGCTTCATTCCGCGCATCAGTCCGCTCACACTCTTCGCTCTGCTCTTCACAATTCTTGTCATGTTCAGCCTCAAGGGTGACCTCATCGTCAAACTGCCCTTTGACGTGCTGCGCATCGCCGTTCCGTTGCTCATCTATTTCGCCGTCATGTTCCTGGTCAGCTTCTGGATGGGCCGCAAGCTCGGCGCAGATTATGCGCAGACCGCAACACTTTCGTTCACTGCCGCTGGTAACAACTTCGAGCTTGCCATCGCTGTCTCGGTTGCGGTCTTCGGCCTCAGCTCTGGTGAAGCGTTCGTCGGCGTCATCGGCCCGTTGGTTGAAGTGCCCGCGCTCATCTCGCTTGTCAATGTTGCCTTCTGGCTGCGGAACAGATATTTTCTAGCTCCGGCCACAGCAAAATAGTTGCGATGAAATGCATTAGCCTAATAGAAAGGCCGGCGATATTCCGCCGGCCTTTCTGTTTGTACATGGAATAAATTACTTCACGCCAATGTCATCGTTCTGGTGATAGTTGGGATACTTCGGCATCGGAATCGTCGGAACTGGATGCTCCTTGAGTTCATCAAGCACCATCTTCACGCCCGTCTCCAACTGCACATCATGACCTGCCGCAAAATCCTTTGGCAGCTCTTCCACCATCACGTCAGGAGCGATTCCGTGGTTCTCCACCTCCCAGCTGCCGGTGAGGCCCATGAAGGCGAAGTGCGGTGCGGTAACTGACCCGCCGTCGACCAGCGGCGGATAGCCGCCAATGCCGACCAGTCCGCCCCATGTCCTGGTGCCGACCAGCTTGCCGACGCCGGCTTTCTGGAAGTACCACGGCATTGCGTCGCCGCCCGAGCCCGAGTTCTGGTTGATGAGCATCACCTTCGGTCCGTAGATGGCGCCAACCGGGTCATGCAGGATGTGGCCGTTGCGGCCCACCATCCCTGAGAGCGGAATGCGGCGCAGCGTCTCGATCATGTAGTCGGCAATGTAGCCGCCCTCGTTGAAGCGCTCGTCCAGAACGACCGCCTGCTTGTCCAACTGTGCGTAGAAGTAGCGGTTGAAGTTGGTGAAGCCTTCACCGGCGGTGTTTGGCATGTAGACATAAGCTACCTTGCCGCCGGAGAGCTCATCCACCTTGTGACGGTTGCCTTCTATCCAGTTCAGGTTGCGCAGGTCATCCTCATCGGCGATTGGGACAACAGTCACATCGCGGGCATCTTTGCCATCGGCATTTGCGCCCACGCGAATTACAGTCTGCTTGCCTGCCGTGCCATCAAAGAAGGCGTACAGATTGTCCTTGGCATGCAGCTCGCGACCGTTCACCGCGAACAAGTACTCTCCCTCGTGCACGTTTACGCCCGGCAGCGTCAGCGGTGAGACCAGACCAGGCGTCCAGTTCAAGCCCGTGAAGATCTTGGCGATCTTGTAGCGGTCGTTCTCGGTTGTGTAACGCGCGCCAAGCAGACCGGTCTTCGTGCCTGGGTTCGGCACACGCGGCCCACCCATGAACATGTGGCCGATCGTCATTTCGCTCAGCATTTCGCTGCTCAGGTAAGTGAACTCCGCGCGCGAAGCGACGCCATCCAGATAAGGCTTGTACTTGGCCTCGATCTTCTTGATGTCAACACCGTGATGGTTCGGGTCGTAGAAGAAGTCGCGCTCAATGCGCCACGTCTCGTGGTAGATCTGCTTCCACTCGGCTCTCAGGTCGAGCGTCATCTCCATCGCGCCCAGGTTCAGCGGCTTGCCGCCGCCATCGCCCGCTTTCAGGTCATCGACTGACGCAATGGTGTATGAGCCCTTTGGTCCATAAAGCACCTTCGAGCCGTCAGCGGAAACAGTGAACGCCGTCAGATCGCTGAGCACCGACTCCACCTTGCGCTTATCCAGCGTGAACTTCCAGATTGCGTGAATGCCATTGCCCTCGCCCTCTGCCGACGGACGCCCTGCTGGGCCGACCTCGTAGAGGAAGAGAATTCCGGTCTTGCCCACTGCTAGGCCCTGATAATTCCGCGGCGGAATAGGCAGTGAAAGCACGCGGTCGCCGATCTTCTCCAGGTCGACCTTCACTTCAACAACCTTGTCCTTGTCGTCCTTATCGTCTTTCTTGTCGGCGTCTTTCTTGTCTGATTTCTTAGCGTCCTTCGTCTCATCCTTCTTGGCGTCCTTGGCGTCGTCCTTCTTCTCTTCGCCCTTCACCTTCTCGTCGTCGCTCTCCGGCGGCAGGGGTGAAGCGCCGTCCTTGCTCAGCACGATGACATACGCCGCGCTTGTCGCAATGCGGTCCATACCCGAGAGGTCGATGCCGGCGTGCGATGGCCCGTCATCCGTAGATGCCAAAAAGTACAGATACTTCCCGTTCGCATCAAACACCGGGCTCGACGCATCGCTCATGCCATCGGTTATCTGCGTCGACTTGTGCGTCTCAAGCGAATAAAGAAATACTGCATTCAATCCCTTGTCGAGGTCGCGGTTATACGCTATCCACTTTGAGTCCGGCGACCACGCAGGATTGAAGCTGTTGCCAAAGCTCGTGTATGCCGATGTATCGATGACCACCGGCTTGCCCGTCGGTACATCGATGTAGAGCAGATGTCCGTTCGTATCCATGTATGCGATGTGCTTCGAGTCCGGCGACCATGTCGGCGAGTAATAAAAACAGGGGTTCGGCCCCAGGTCGACAACCGTCGGCGGCTTCAGCCCGGTTTGCTCCTGAAGATAAAGCTGGTACTCGCCCGATGCATCGCTGAAATATGCGATCGTCTTGCCATCCGGGCTCCAACTCGGGTCGCGCTCGGCCGCTCCCGGTGTGTTGGTCAGGTTGCGCGTATCGCCCTTCTCCGCGGGCACGGTGAATATCTCACCATGCGCTTCAAACACCGCCCGCGCACCCGTCGGCGAGAGCCCGGAATTCTTGATCTCCTCCGCCGACACATTGATGCGACGCGGCGTCAGCTTCGCAAGCTCGCCGTGAATCTCAATCTTCACCGGCTCGTCCGTGCCCTTCACCGGGTCGACAAGATGAATAGACCCGAACTGCTCCACCACCAGCATCGGCGGTTCATTCGCTGGCCCGGCATGGAAGCTCTTCAGGTCGAATCCCTTGTTCTCAAAAACCTTCGCAACCTGCTGCGACTTCGTGTCGAACTTCCACAGCGAAACCGGTCCGGCATTCTTGCCCGTCGGCTCGCGGTCGCTCAGGAAGTAAACCGTATCGCCCACCCACACCGGGTTTGAGTCGTTCGAACCCTCACGCGGCACCTTCACCACGTCGAGCGTCTTCATGTTGACAATCCATATCGGCGTCGTCTGTCCGCCAACATAGCGCTTCCAGCCCTGCTCCCACTTGATGTACGGAACATAGGCCATCGAGCCGCCATCCGGCGAGTAGGAACCATCAGCCGCTTGCGGCAAAGGCAAAACCTCCGGCATGCCTGTGCCATCCGCATGCACGCGGAAGATGCGCGAGAAGTGCCTCTGGCTCTCGGCCATGCTCGCAACCAGCACATCCTTGCCATCCGGCGTCCAACCCAGTATCTGGTTGCCCTCCGGGTGCCAGGTTACGCGCCGCGGCACGCCGCCATTCACACCAACGATGTACACATCCGTTCCGCCGTTGAGCGCCGCCGTGTAGGCGACCTCTTTGCCATCCGGCGAAAAGAACGGCCCGTAGCCAACTGCGCCACTCGAGGTCAGCCGAACCGCCTCGCCGCCTGAGCGGCTCACCGTCCACACATCACGCGCGTAGAGGAAAGCTATCTTGTCATGGCTTAGAGAGGGGTTGCGCAACAGAAGGGGCTGTTGTGAGTAAAGTGTGGGAGCTAGCAGCGTGAGAACAAACAGGATTGCTGCAAGATACAGGACCGGAAGGGCCCGGCGCTGGGGTGTGTGCATGGTTCCTCCACCATTCGGTATGTCAAAAAGAGTATATTTTGCCTGACGCAGTAATAGTACGCTTTCAGCCCGTCAACGGTTCAATTCCCCTAAACTCAACATTTGCAACAATTATTAGGCATATCCGGGATGAGCCAGGGGAACTTTTCCAACCCTGAGGCCGTATTCTGATTAAAGAAGAATCAGCTTTTCGCTTTACCGCATGGAGCCGTTCGCCCGATGAAGTTCAAAGAGGCATTCAAACTCGCGCTGCAATCGCTGTGGGCCAACAAGCTGCGCTCCATTCTGACGCTCGTCGGCATGACCATCAGCGTGGCCTCGGTCATCATGGTCATCACGCTCGTCCAGGGCGCAGACAAGTTCGTCAGCACCAAGCTCACCGGCTACGGCGCTGATGTCTTCACTGTCAGCCGCATGCCCCAGGTCATCACCAGCGCCGAAGAGTACTTCAAATTCAACAAGCGCAAAATTCTCCACGTCGAGGATTATGAGGCCATCGTTGCAAACTGCTCAGACTGCTCCGAAGTTGGAATATTCTTCGACAGGGTGAGCAAGGCATTTGCACAGGGCCACTCCAGTTCCAACACCGAGATCCGCGGCTTCAGTTGGAGCATGTTTTCACTGCAAAACATTAATATCGCTGAAGGCCGTGCGCTCATCACAGCCGATGAGGACCACGCAACCCACAATGCTGTTGTCGGCGCCGACATCATCGACAACATCCTTACCGACGGCGACCCCATCGGCAAGGAGATCCGTGTTGACGGTGTGCCTTACACCGTCGTCGGCGTAGGCGAACGCATCGGCAAGACCCTCGGCCAGTCGCAGGACAATTGGGTAGTCATCCCCTATACGACCTACACACACACCTACGGTGTCACTTACACCGACTCGCCTGATATCTATGCGCGCGCAAAGCCCGGTGCAGATGTAATGGTGCAGGCGCAGGACCAGGTTCGCACTCTCATGCGTTCTCGGCGTCACGATGCAGTCGGCGAACCCGATGACTTTGAACTCACCACCAACGACACATTCCTTCAGATCTGGCACCAGCTCACCGGACTCTTCGCCATCGTCATCGTCGGCCTGGCCTGCATCTCCCTCGTTGTCGGTGGCGTTGTCATCATGAACATCATGCTGGTCAGCGTCTCCGAGCGCACACGAGAGATCGGCGTGCGTAAAGCTCTCGGCGCTACACAGAAGGATGTCCGCATCCAGTTCCTCATTGAGAGCACTATCCTTGCCACCATTGGCGGAGCAGTCGGCATCATGCTCGGCATCGGCATTGCGTTTCTTATCACCGCACTCATCGGCTTTCCCACGGCCGTCTCCATCATGTCCATCATTCTCGGACTGCTGATGGCCAGCGGCGTCGGCATCTTCTTCGGCGTTTACCCGGCCACCAAGGCCGCCAAGCTGGACCCCATTGTCGCGCTAAGAGCGGAGATGTAATTTATGGCAACAGGTCAGAACAGAGAATCCATCAAAATGGCGCTCGACACGCTGCGTGCAAACAAGCTGCGTTCGGGCTTGACCATCCTCGGCGTGGTCATCGGAGTCAGTACTGTCATCACCATCTCCTCCGTCATTAATGGCGTCAACACTCGCGTCAATGACTGGGTCACCTCACTTGGTTCGAATGTTATTTGGGTCTTCCACATGCCTGTCATCGGTGTTCAACCCACCATGGAGCAGTTGGCACGCAAGAAGATGACCATCGATGACGCCCTTGCAATGCGCAACCTTCCACACGTCATCGCCACCGATGGCGGCATGCAACATGTCAAAGCCCAGTTCCGTGTCGGCGACGTCAGTGTGAAATATAACGGCAAAAAAGTCGCCGGAACCATCCTCTCAGGCTCCACTGGTCAGGTCTCGCTCGTCAACGATCTCACCTTGCTGGAAGGCCGCATGTACAACGATGGCGATTATGACCGTGCCGCACACGTGTGCGTGCTTGGGCATGACACATGGGATGATCTCTTCGGCTCTGAATCCGCTGTGGGCAAGGAAGTCACTGTTGAAAATGAATTATGCACAGTGATCGGTGTGGTGGATAAACTGAAGCAACCCTTCGGTGGCGGCAAGAACCGCAACGACAATCAGGTATATTTCCCCTACACTACGCTTCACGAGATGCATCCCGAGGACAAGGATATCTGGATCAGCGTCAAGTATGACGACCTGAAGAACAAACCGCTGGTGCAGGAGGAGATCCGCGATTTGATGCGCGTACGCCGCCACGTCAAAACGCAGGACAATGACGACTTTGAGATCTTCGGGCCTGAATCCATCTCAAATTTATGGGGCCAGATCACCGGAGGCCTGGTACTCTTCATGATCTCCGTTTCCAGCATCGGCCTGCTCGTCGGCGGTATCGGCGTGATGAACATCATGCTGGTCAGCGTCACCGAGCGCACTCGCGAGATAGGCGTCCGCAAGGCTATCGGCGCAACCCGCGGTATGATCCTGACTCAGTTCACCATGGAGGCTGTCACGCTCTGCTCTGTCGGCGGTATCGTCGGAGTTATCGTCGGCGCGCTCCTCACATGGATCATCTATTTCCTGCCCATCGGCCTGCCTGCAACGCTCTCCACCTTGTGGGTGCTCACCGGCCTCGGCGTCTCATGCGCCATCGGTTTGGTCTTTGGCATCTATCCGGCATGGAAAGCCTCAACTCTCGACCCCATCGAAGCGCTGCGCTACGAATAGCGTAGAACCAAGTAATTAGGGCCTAGCCAATAGTAGATTGCTAGAACAGTAATAACTGTTCTAACCAACTCTTACTGGCTAGGCCCTATTAACTTTGCCCTGTCTAGCGTGTGTACGCCGCTTCCTTCACGTCTGCGGAGTCGAGCAGCCGCACCGGATAGTAGGCGTTACGCGTGTACTGCTTCACCATGCGGTTGGTGTTGAAGAACGACCCATTGAACGTGATGGTCGACTTCATCAGTTGCGCCCAGTTCTGCATTCCGCTGCGATACAGCGGGATTACAGCGGTTTCGAGCTTCCGATAGAGCGCAAAGGCCTCGGCGATGTCGTCCTCGCCGTCCTCAATCGCCCATCCGGTCACGCCTTCGATGCAGCCCTCTATCCACCAGCCGTCCAAGATCGACAGGCTCGGCACGCCGTTCAGCGCAGCCTTCATGCCGCTTGTGCCCGATGCTTCATACGGCCGGCGCGGGTTATTCACCCACACATCAACGCCCGCCGTCATCAGCGCGCCAAGCTCCCAGTTGTAGTTCTCCAAATAGATGATGCGCAACGTGTCATTCGAAAGCTTCGCCGCCGTCTCTATCACCTTCTTGATAATGGCCTTGCCCGGCTGGTCCTGCGGGTGCGCCTTGCCGCCGTAGATTATCTGCAATCCGCCGGCTTCCATCGCCATCTCTGCAAGCCGCTTCGGGTCGGTGAACATCAAGTCGGCGCGCTTGTAGGTGGCCGCGCGGCGCGCAAAGCCAAGTGTGAGCACATTTGGATTCAGTACCTTACCGGTCAACGTTGCTATCTCAGTAAAGAGTGCTTCCTTGGCCTGGGTATGCGCGGAGATTATCTCCGCCTCGGGAATAATGATGGCGTTGCGCAGATACAGGTTGTCGCGTCGCCACGCCGGGATGTACTTGTCCACAAGCTTCTGCATCGGCTCCGCCATCCACGTGGGCGCGTGCACGCCGTTAGTGATGGCGTCTATGTAGTCATTTGGGAACATTTCGCGCGAAACTTCGCCGTGCTTCAATGCAACACCATTGGCATAGCGTGAGAAGCGCAGCGCGAGCGTGGTCATATTCAGGAAGCCGTCTTTGATGCAGCCCAGCTTCTCAAGCCGCGCCGTGCGCTCACCGCCGAGAATACGGATGGTCTGCTCAAGCGAGAAGCGGTCGTGGCCAGCCGGCACCGGTGTGTGCGTGGTGAAGACGCACTTCGACTTCACCGCTGCAACATCCGTCTCTGAAATGGGGAAGTTCGGCCCGCCGCCCAACTGGTTCTCAAGCAGCGCCAGCGTCAGCAGCGCCGCGTGGCCTTCATTCATGTGATACA